>CANPCK010000020.1 GCA_947572545.1 uncultured Clostridium sp.
AGACTGTGCATATTTGCAAAGCAAAATGCACATGTGGCGAAGCCACTTTTCTTATAATTATTTATCTTCCACAACCACAATTGTTTTTGTTCATTCCCATATTGATAGTCATATTTGGATTATAATTATTATCTTGATTATTTGTAAATATTGGATTATTACTATTCATATAGAATTTTCTTTGAGCTAATTTGTCTTGAACTCCTCTTAAAGCTTCTCCAAATCTTTGGAAGTGAACGATTTCTCTTTCTCTTAAAAACTTAAGTGGGTCAACAACATCAGGATAATCTCTACATAAATCTATTAACTTTTCATAAGTTGCTCTAGCTTTTTGTTCTGCTGCACCTTTGAAAGTACCACAATTAAATTTTCCAGTGTATTTCAATTTCTTTTTTCTTTGTTGTTGGGTCTTTTTGCCCAACTGTTATATAATCAATCAAATTGTCTGTCATTTCTCTTGTTAGTTCTGTTACATTTGTATATTTTTTTAGTATCTGTTTTTTAGATTTTAATGTTTCTTGTTCATTGTTAAGTTCTAATAGTTTGTTTTGTTTCTCTGCTAATAGTGTTTCAATACCTTGTTTATCTTTTCTTAATTCTTCACTTAATGCAACAAATTCGTCTTGGGTTATACTTTCATTTACTTTTTGCATAAATAGTTCTTTTAATGCTTTTCCATATTTATTTACATTTGCTTGATATTGTGAAATTTCTTTCTGCAATAGTTCTTTATCATTTCTAACTCGCTTTAAAATAACATTTTCTTCTAATTGGTCTACATTTAAGTATTGGTTTATCAATACATTTAATTCTTTTAAAACTGTTCTTTGTAGTACATTTTCCGATATGAAACTACCTATGCACTCATTTTTGTCTACTTGTCTTGTAGGGCATCTCAAATATCTATCTTCGTGTGATTTACTTGTTTTTAGTGTATAACCACAATATTGACATTTACATTTCTTTGCAAACACCCCAATTTTTCCACAATTAAAAGGCTTAAAGTTTGCATTTATCTTACTTTGCACACTGTTCCATAAATCTATATCAATAATAGGCTCGTGTGTTCCTGGTACTCTAATCCATTGGTCTTTGGGTTTAGGTTTATTCTTTTTAGTTCTAAAAGATATACTGCCATATTTCCCTTGCACCATATTACCAATATACATTTCATTTTCTAACATACTTTGTATCGCTGAATATTTCCACAATGCTCCTAATTTGTTGGTTGGTGTTTTATATTTTATTCCTTGCTGTGCTTTATATTGGGTTGGGTTGGGTATTCCTCTACGATTTAATTCTCTTGCTATTGCCGTTTTGCCTATACCCTGATTGTATAAAGAAAATACCTCTCTTACAACTTCTGCTGCAACTGGGTCAATAATTAAATGTCCTTTTTGGTTTGGGTCTTTTTGATAACCATATAGTGGTACACTACCTATATATTCGCCTTTTGCTCTTTTAGTTGTTAATGATGCCTTTATACTATCTGACATATCTTCAATATACCACTGATTTGTTAATCCATTGATTTGAATAGTTTTCTTATTTCCTTTTACTGATGTATCTGTGTTGTCAACTATGCCAATAAATCTAACTTTCCACTCATTAAATTTTTCAAGTACATATTGTTCTACAACTATATTATCTCTTGTAAATCTATTTAGGCTCTTGCATAAAACAATATCAATTTCACCGTGCTTTGCTAATTCTAATATTTCATTATAGGCTGGTCTATCATTATTCATTCCTGCCCAATCCTCGTCAACAAATATACCTACTATTTCCCACTCATCTTCCTTTGAAAGTGCATATTCTTGTAACATTATTTTTTGATTTTTAATGCTTTCGCTATCGTCCTCCTTGTTTTTCTTATTCCTATCTTCTTGCGATAATCTGCAATAAATTGCAACTCTTAACTTTCTTTTTTCCACAACTGCTTTAATTTCTTCTATTTTTTCATTTGATAAAGTAGTATATGGAATTGCTTTATTACTTGTTTCGTTCATTTTATTATATTTCCTCCCCATAAGAAAACAATAAAATAAACCAATATTATGTTCGTATTATATAACACAATATTGGTTCTTGTAAATTGCTTTCACTAAATTTATTTATTTACTATTAAACTTACTATTCTTTGCCATACCTCATTAAATGCTTGTTCTCTTTCTGTTTCCTCATTAGAAAGAAATATATTTTTACATACTATTGTATCCATTTTTAATACACCTCTACTAATTATTATTCAGTAGTGAAAAGACTTATGCTTGTTGTTATAACAATGTACTTGTCCTTTTCCTACAAACCTAGGTGTATTCTCCTGTTGTATCTTAAATTTTTAAATTATACCATATTGTATTTTTTTATTTACTTGTCAATGTGCTTGTAAATCTATGCTTGCTTTTCCTTTTTGCTTGCTTGTATTCCTTGTTTTATCTTTTTACTTAGGTCTCTTGAATACCATTTATTAAAAAATTCTACTATGCCTAACATATCATTTCCAATATTACATTGCTTTCCATTTTCGTCTAGTAGTATTATTTCAACTGCATTTCTTATCTTTTCTAATATCTCTATATTTCTTGTTAATCTATTTGTTCCTGTTATTACAAGTTTGTCTATTTTGCCCTCAAATATATCTTTTATTAGTTTGTTATATTGTGGTCTTTCTTCTACTGTGTGACACTCTATATCTCTGTATATTCCAACTAATTCTACATCGTTGTTTTCTAAATATGCACTAACAATTTTGTTTTCTTTCTTTATTTCTTCTGCAAGATTCTTTTGTGGGCTTGTTCTATTATAGATTGCAACTCTTGATTGTTCCATTTCTTTTCGCTCCTTTTCCATAATTTTTTTGTGATGGGGAATGGTTACCCCACCGATTATTAGTTCCAATATACATCAAGGACTGCTATGCTATCTTTCATTTTTTCTATTTTTTCTGGTGCTACATATAATCTTTCTGCTCCACCTGCTACTAATAATGCGTCTATATCTTCGTCAAATATATCTATTATTAGTCTTTGATACTCTATATCTTCATCTTCTCTCTCGATGTAATAAGTATCAACTTTTTCGATTCCATTATCTTTTAGGAATCTATTTAACATACACAAATACCAATCAATTTGTTTGCCACTTTCTGCTCGAATGTATGCTCCTATTCTTTTGTTTTCAAAATCAAATGTCTCGGCGATTGATGTCTGTTCTTTTTCTTTTGCTTGGAATTCTTCCTTTTTCATAATTCCATACCTCCTATAATTTATATTTTTGAGTAGGCATATTTCTTGCCCCCTCTATTCATTATTTTAAGAAAATTTTTTTATTTTATTGAATACCTAGAATTAAAGGTCTATATTTATTGACTTATCATTCTATGTGTGATAATATTAACGGAATTAAAAGTCTTAAAAGGTGGTTATAATTTATGGAAAATGACTTTGAAATGTACTCAAATAAACAGTTTGCTGAAAATTTAGAAAATCTTATGAAAATGTTTGACTATACCCCAAAGGAATTATCTAACAAAATAAAAGAGGTTTGTGATGTATCAATTACTGACAAACAAATAACAAGATATTTAAACCCCAATAATAAACAAAGAATAGGCTCCGTAAATCTATATGCTCTTGCACATTTATTTGATGTTTCCATTGATGGTTTACTTAATAGATGTGATTTAACTGAAATTTATGTTGGAAATGATAATAATGTTGGTAAGTACAAGTTAAGTATTGATTCCAAAAAAAAATTAAGTAATATCAATAACCCAACTACAATAGATGTATTGAATAAACTTATCTGTAACACAAATATAATAGATGTATTTGTTGAGGAATTACAAAATGTATCTAACCAATATACAACCATTATTGATAAAGAGGCTAGGGCTGATGTAGTTTATATGTCTAGTGCAAAAGTTCAAAGAGAAATAGACAGACTTTTTAGGAATATGATACCTAAAAAGTAACAGTTTCAAAATTGATTGTATATGGTACTTTTCAAATATGCTTATTTGTAATTTTGGTACTATTTCTTGTAAGTGCTGATATAATAACAAATTGGTGCTATTTTATAATTTATTTAAAAAGTTTCAAAAATTATTACCATAAGTGCTTGACAATGGTACTAATTTTTGGTACACTTGGACTCACAAGGGGGTAGATTATTATGTTAATCGGTTATAAAAGGGTATCAACCCAAAATCAAAAACTAGATAGACAAACAGATATTTTAAATGAATATGGTGTAGAAAGAATTTTTGAGGAAAAGGAAACTGGTACTAAAAGAGAAAGAATAGAATTGAATAGAATGTTAGATACTTTAAGAGAGGGCGATGTTGTTATAGTTGCTGAATTAACTAGACTTTCTCGCTCAACCAAAGATTTGTTTGATATAGTAGAAATCATACATAATAAAGGTGCTGAAATTAAATCATTGAAAGAAAGTTGGCTTGATACTACTACACCCCAAGGCAAATTGATGTTTACTATTTTTGCTGGATTAAGCCAATTTGAAAGGGATTTGATTGCACAACGTACCAAAGAGGGGCTTGAAAGTGCAAAGAAAAGGGGCAAGACACTTGGTCGCCCTAATAAATTCAATGATAAAAAAGAAACCATTTTACAGATGTATAACTCAAACGATTATTCTATAAATGATATAATAAATGCTACTGGAATATCAAAAACAAGTTTATACAGAATTGTAAATGCTAATGCTTAATTTTAAAAGGAAATGCGATGTTGTTTGCATTTCCTTTATTATTTTATATTTTCTTGGTGTCAGGTTTGATTGTAAGGCATTTTTATATGTAGGCTAGTATAATTTGTTGCTTGGAATTGTTGGGTGTGATCTTCCTATTTCTAAATTGCAAATTTTATTGTATTTAATCTTATGCTATTATTATAAGGAATATCTCCTGTAATTTTTTGATATATAGTTTCCCAGAAAGCTGTATCTGTATATGTTATTTCTTGCATTTGTGTTATTTGTCTAAAATGACTATTATAACCACTATCGTTTTCTTCAATTATATTAACATCATATTCATTTTTAAAGACTTTTCTTACTGCATTACCAACAATATTTTCTATTTCAAATCCATTTTCTAAATATGTTATATTTTTAAATTTGCCATTGTTATCACGCTCAATATGGAAACAAGGAATTCCAACAACGTCTATATTTTTTCCTCTTACTAGACATATAGATGCTGAAATGTAACCTTTTCCATTATCTACAAACTCCGTTATTACAAATTGATTGCCATTGTTTACTTGCACATTTAATGATGTACTTTCTAATTCTTTTATTAGTTTTGATTGTAATTCTTCTGCATTTATTTGACTTAATTTTTCCTCTGTATCTTTAATTTTCATATTTGTAGATATAAATTGAAATGCAAATATACCACCTACTATTACTGCTATTGCTACTATAATACCTACTATTATTTTTATTGTTTTCTTTTTAATCGACAATTTTAATTCCCCCTTTTTCTTTTATTTTTAATATAATTCCTAATACTAACATTACAATAGTAGTTATAATTAGTATTGTGAAACTGCCGTCTACTATGTTTGATATTCCACTATTCAAATTTTTATTATCAAGTAATGTATCAATATACATATCGGAATCGTGCCATAAATAGGAAACTACCCCTAATATAATACTTGTTACTATTCCAATGCTAGAAATAATAAAGAATATCTTTGACTTATTCTTTTTAACTTTTGTTTCTGTTGTTGCATTTAAAACTTTGTACTTTTGTATTTCAAATTCTGTATCTGTTATTGTGCCATTATCTTTTAACTGTTTTAATTTTTCTAAATCACTGTACTTATTTTCCATAATACCCCCTTATTATAAGTAATATAATATGTTGGCTAATATTGCACCTAATATACTATTGATAAGTGTTACAATTAAAAAGATTATTGACAATACTAATCCAGTTACTGCTTTACCTTTGTTTGTCTGTGATTTCATTCCTAAACCACTAAATATAATTCCACATACTGTAACTGGAAATCCTATAAGTGGAATAAACCACGCTATAATTGACACTAAACCTAATACAAAACCTATCATTGCTTGTGTGTTTCCTTTATCTGCATTACTGCTATTGTTAATACTACCGTTTAAGATTTTAGATTTTTCAATTTCAAATTCTGTTTCTGTGATTGCCCCAGTATCTTTTAACTGCTTTAACTTTTCTAAATCTTCAACTACACCCAAATTTACCACCCCCAAAAATCGACAATATTCTACTTTTATAAGAATATATTATCATAACAATTATTGATTGTAAAGTAGTACATAACAATATATTATAATAAAGTATTACATATTATACAATGCCCTTACAAATAGTAATATAGGGGGAATAGTAATGCAAAATGATAATTTAAAACCAATCATTCAAGAAGTGGAATTTGGTACAATACAAGTAAATCTTGATAAACTTATGAAAAAGGCTGATGTTTCAACATACAAATTAAACAATGCTACAAATATTAGATTCCAAACAATACAAACACTAAAAGAAAATAATGCAACAAGAATTGATTTTAACGTACTCGCAAAACTATGCTTTACGCTAGGCTGTACGGTTGCTGATATTTTAGAATATATACCAAATAAATAAGTAGGGGCTGGGGTAACCTCTACTTACTTACTTTTATGTCAATTTTGTTTCTGTATCTAGTGTCTTTGCAAATATGAAACCAAAATAAAACATTTGCTCACATTCTAATGATACCATTTGACTGCCAATCTCTAAATGTTCATTAAACAATGTCTTTTGTGCTTTTGAATGTGTTTTTTCTAACATATCTACAATATCAATGTGTTGTTTGCTTAACTCTCTGTAAGTTGGGCAATTCTTACACATATCTTCTTCAAAGTATTCATATACTTTATGTAGTAGTTTCATTTTATCAAAATCTAGTTTATGAATAGTGTCTGTATCAAAAATTTTATCAAACAGTTGTGCAAACTCTTTTGAATTGTCTGTTTCCATTTCTGTATCTGTTTCCAATATACTTACCCCCTTTACTAATAAAATGATTGTAAGGCTTACGATTGTAAGTATATAAGAATATTTGTTCGATTGCAACTCCTTCTTAAAAAGTTCTTAAAAAAATATTTTTGTTATAAGTTTTAAAATCTGTCAAGGGTTTCCGTGAATATGTTTGATATTTTCAATCATATACTTTTATGCTTACATTACTGAAAATGTCTTAAAATCAAACCTCGTTGCAACGTGTTATGTGAGATTGTGCATTTGTATTTGATATTTTCAAAACACTTTTTATAATTTGCCAGTTAATGCAAAATTGTGTCTTTTATCTCTCAACAACTGAAAATTCTCTACCTTGTTATTTTTACTACCTCTTACACTTACATAATACTTGTAGTTTCTAAAAGTGTATTTTGATAAAGTTTTGCATTCTACTGTTTCTATTTCTGTATCTATAAATGGGTCAATTAGTTTTCCTTTTTCATTTACTGCTTGTACTACATAGTTTGTATTCCTTTTTGGTGTATAAACTTTGCCGAATATCTTTCGTGGCTTTAATATAGTATAGTACATTACTTGTGCTTTTACTTGCAATAGTCTTGCAATTTTCAATGCCTCTTTCCTATTGCCAATTACTGCAATTTTATTTGTACCTTTAACTATAAAGAATACAAGTTTCAATTCGTCTGCCCAAACTACAAATTGATTAAACAATCCAAAGTTTAAATCGTCTAAAATAGTAATGCATGGCGATGTTTGTAATTTTGAAAATGAGATTATTTCCTCGATTGGTATTTCTTGTAATTGTATTATTTGAAGTTCTTTCATTTAACTATACCCCCTTTATAATTCTTGTGCTGATATATTTGCACTAATTTGGTCTAAAATTGCATTGCATATTGCATTTAGATTATAAATAATATCGATTTGAGTTTCACTTAAATCTGTTACTGATAATTGTTCTATAATACTGCAAATTGCCACTTGCATTTGTGAAAATTCGTCTTGCAAAAACATTGTATCAACGTGATTGACTTGTATTTCCATTATATCTTCTGTTAGTTTCTTACTTTTATTTGTTACCATTTTTCTGCACCTCCTCATTGTTTAATCTAAATATTGTATATGCCTTATTTAATAAAGTTTTTGTTTTAGATAATAAGGTGGTTACATACTCTAAATCTGCACAACTTAAATCTGTTGTAAATTCTGCCAATGTTTCTAATTGCCTTAAAATCTTACTGTTATCATAAATAATTGTTTTAACGGATGCATCTTGTAAATTTTCTCTAATCTCGATTAAGTGCATATAACCACCCCCATTGATAGTATTTTGTAATAATTTTATAAAAGGTAATGTTTAAAAATGAAAGTTTTGGCATTGTACTTTTTAAAGTACCTGCTACATTAATATTTTACTTGATTTGTTTTAGAATTCACATTTTATAATTCTTTTTCTAAATATTTGATTTGGGTTGGGTAGTGGTGGGGGTTGTATAGGTGGTGTATCTTTTCTTGGTGTTGGTACTGGTATCTCTAATGTATCAATGTCAAAATACTTTTTTTCTGCTGTATCTTTTGCAAGTGTATATAAACTTTCTAATGTGTCAAAATTGGAATCATTGTCAAGTGTAACTGGGTTTATTCCTAATGCCTCTAATATTTCAATATATTTATTTACAGTTGCCTCACACCAAGTCTTATGCTCTGCAATCTTGCCATAGGTTGTAATTTCTGCATTATTTTTGGCTGTTATTTCTGTTATTCCATATTTGCCAAGTGCAACTATAAATTCAATCAATTTTGTTTTCCAACCTTTACTATGATTTGATTTTTCTATTATTTCTCTTTCTTGTTTTAGATGTTTTCTCTTTTTGGTATCTAGTCTTAAAATGTCAATTCCTAATTCTTCTAAATCGTCCTCATATTGCCCTATTGTTGCACCACACCATTTTGGGATTGCATTTGTATTTTTGTCTTTATCGTGTATGGCATTAGTTATGCCATATTTATTTACTACCTCTACAAACTCTTTTAGTTCTGCCTTTATACTTTCACTTATTGTTTCTTCTTTATCACTTATAGTGTAGGTTGTTGCATTTTTAATTTTATTTTTTGCCTTTTTCAACTTGTAATAAGTACCCTTATAAAGAAAAGGCTCTAAAAAATTGAAAAAGTATTCTTGCATACTTTCTTTATTCCAATAACCATAGAGGCTTTTATTTATTTTATACTCTGTAATTAAGTCTATATTTTCTTGATTTTCTTTCAACTGTTTTGATTGTTCTTTTATTAACTTTTTTGTATTTTGTACTTCTATTCTAAATATATTCTTATACTTGTAATATGTTGGTGGGTGTGTTACTCTGTATTCTGCTAAACTTATGTTATTTTTTCTGCTATATTTCTCATATTCTTTGATGTATTTGTCTTTCTCACATTTGTATTTATCATAGATGTTAATACTTTTCTGCCCATATAATGATGTTATATATATTGATGTTTCATAGTTGTTTATTCTTTTGATGTGTTGGTATTCTGCCTTGTGCTTATATAACTGATGTATGTATTCATACATAACATTGCAATCCATTTCTATATCGACACAATAATCTATACGATGTAAATCCAGTTGTGAAAATTCTGCATTAAATAATAGTTTTACAATGTATTCTATATTGCTGATGTAGGTATCTCTATCACTTAATAATATGTCCGTTTTGCCTAATACTTTATGCACATTTGCTGTAATAGTAATGCAATCAAACTGGGGTAAATATCTAAAATACATATCATTGTATGAAAATCCATATCCAGTAACTGCAAATTGCTTGTCTGTTTCCTCTGTTACATTGCCATATTTCACATACATTTTGCCATTTATACCTGTTATATATCGTAATGGGTAGTAGTCAATCCCTAATGCCATTAACCTTGCAATATCTAAATATTGCACATCATTCAAAATAAAATTTATACTATCAATCATAATTAAACTCACCTAACTTTCTAAAATTTTTTTGAAACCTAGAAACTATTGAAATATAAATAAATACTTGACATATCAATATAAATATTATTAAATATATTTATATAATATTTATTAGTTTCTTACTGTAATAAAAAAAGACACATACTTTTGTATGGTCTAATTTTAAATATTGGTTCATTTTACTGTATTTTTATCTATGTTGTATCTTCAAAGGGGCAACATCTGCTGCTAAATCTTCTTGTAAATCTGCAATAGGGTCTCCTTTTACTGCTAAAACTGATGCACTAAATGGTGTACCAGAAGCTGCTTGAGGATATACTCCTAGACCATGATCTGTATAGTATGGAGCTAAGCTTCCTGCTTCAACTTCTTCAATTGAAGCATTTCTAGTTAATTGATGAACTATAGTTCCAACCATTTCTAAGTGAGCAAGTTCTTCTGTACCTATATCATTTAAAGTAGCTTTAGCTTTTTGATCAGGCATGCCAAATCTCTGTGACAAATATCTAAGAGAAGCGGCAAGTTCTCCATCAGGCCCTCCATATTGAGAAATAATGTTTTTTGCAAGCTGAGTGTTAGTCTCCCTTATATTAATAGGATATTCAAGCATTTTATCGTAAGTCCACATTAGAACATACCTCCTTCCCATGGCCAAGGTTCTTCAAGCCAACGCCATTTATTACATGGATAAAATATAGTAAGTGGGCCATATACTTTTTGATATTTATCTTTTAAATCTCTAAGAGTTTTATTATAGCTATTGTGTAAGCATATTGCTCTTTCATCATCTGGATGAGTATTTAGATATAGACCAAGCTCGATTATTGCAAAATTATAACATTTAATTTTTTTAAGCATTTCTTCACGAGTTTCATTATCTTTACAAGTACACTCACAAGAACAGCTAATTCTGCTTTCTATATTATCAATTACTTCATTTTCATTCATCTGTTACAGCCCTCCTTTATCATATTAGTATCAGCTATATATTGTATTTCTTCCATTGATTGACCAGGACAATACTCACTAACAAGTTCTGGAAAGATAGTACCTTTTTCTAGTCCAGAACATGGCATGTAAGTTTCATTCATAGTTTGGAATGGTACATAACTTTGACCAAACATTGGATTTTCAGGGAAGACGTCTTCTTCTTCATCGAATCCACAACTGCAGTTATTGTTATAACTATTCATATTATTTTGAACATTGTTACATAATTTTTCATAAGAACTTTTGTCCTCATTTTTACAAGAGTTATATAAACAACAACATTTTCTACGTCTACAACCACACATTTTAATTCCTCCTTAAATGTTTCTGTATATTACATAATATGTATAAGCTATTTTAGGTGTGAATTATAGAAAGACAAATATATGAAAATAGTAAATAAATTTGAAATTTACATAAAGCTGTAGTATAATATAAATCTAAACAATCCATATGTCGATACTAATTTTTGGTAAGACACAGAAAGGGGAAATGTATTTAGAAAAATATGTTAAACAAAAAGAAAAGGAGTGAAGAAAGGACTAACTAAAAAGCATTAACAACATCAAATGGAAAGGAGTAATGTATGTCTAAGACTATAACATTTAAAGATGCTAAACAAGAAGGCATCATTTTTCCAGGGCAATATGTAATGGTGACAATGCCTAAATCCAGGAAAGTTGCCATTACAAAAGAAGATACTGGAGTTGCAGGAATTCAAAGGTTCGAGCTGGAGCAAGAACAAATACGGTTTAGACTAGAAGAAGGGCTTAAAATGTGGGGAGAACCCACAAGAAAAAGTCTTATGCTTGGAGGGAAAATAGGCTTCGAGCAAGGACCAGATACGATGAACAAAGTGATAAGAGAGCTATATGAGCTTCCGAAAATCTTCGAGATGGCTAAAAACTGTAGTTTGCCAGAAAAGGATCATTTCTATTCTTCTTCAAAAAAGCTATATGAAGAAATGACAGAATATACAAGACCAAATGACAAAGGAAGATCATATTGGCTTGCTTCTCGGTGTGTGGAGATGGCCACAGTAAATGTGGAACTCAGCATGTTTTTCGTGTCCAAAGGAAGAATTTTTCCTTACTGCTTGTACAGTACAGAATGTGGCTCTCGTCATGCTAAATGCCCAGTACGTCCGGAAGTAACTGCAAACCCAATGCTTCTTCTGGAAACAGAAGGATGTGATGGCTCCGAGGAAAAACCCTGGAAGTGTATATGCAAGTGAATTGCTAAAAGCACTACTACACTATTTGATAATTATATACAAAATTCTAAATAAGATTAAACCCAAAAGTCAAAATGCTAAATTTTGATAACAAGACAGGGGGCTGGCGATAAAAAGTTGGCCCTCTGTTTTTTTGTATTATATATAAAACAAATTATTTAACTTGATTTTATAATGATAATGTGATATAAAATATACAAATAAAATAAAACTAGGAGGAATTATATATGGAATTGAAAGGATCAAAAACAGAAAAAAACTTAATGGCAGCATTTGCAGGAGAATCACAAGCAAGAAATAAGTATACATATTATGCTAGTAAAGCAAAAAAAGAAGGATATGAACAAATAGCAGCTATATTTGAAGAAACAGCAGCTAATGAAAAAGAACATGCTAAATTATGGTTTAAACTTTTACATGATGGAGAAGTTCCTTCAACAAAAGAAAACTTAAAAGATGCAGCAGCAGGAGAAAATTATGAGTGGACAGATATGTATGAACAAATGGCAAAAGATGCTAAAGAAGAAGGATTTGACAAAATAGCTTATCTTTTTGAAGAAGTTGGAAAAATAGAAAAAGAACACGAAGCAAGATATTTAAAATTGTTAGAGAATGTAGAAGACGGTTTAGTATTTTCTAAAGATGGAGATAGAATTTGGAAATGTAGAAATTGCGGACATATTGTAATTGGAAAATCAGCTCCAGAAGTATGCCCAGTTTGTAACCACCCAAAAGCTTATTTTGAAATAAAAGCAGAAAATTATTAAAATTAGAATAATCTAATTTAAGGGAGGAAAAAGTATGAATAAATATGTATGTACAGTATGTGGATATATATATGATGAAGAAGCAGAAGGTGTTAAATTCGAGGATTTACCAGATACATGGGTATGCCCTTTATGTGGAGTTCCAAAATCTTTATTTAAAAAAGTAGAAGAATAGTGTTATAAAAAGCCTGGGAGGATTAATCTTACCAGGCTTTGAAAATGCTTGTTTAAATTACATTTATATGATATAATACCAAATATAATTTGAGAATAATATAGACATGAAGAAAGGATGCACAAAATATGGAAAATAAAAGAGTAGATAAAATAGAATATTATTTATCAATAGCCGAAGCAGTAGCAGGGAGAGGAACATGTCTTAGAAAAAATTATGGATGTATAATAGTAAAAAATGATGAAATCATTGCGACAGGATATACAGGAGCACCAAGGGGAAGAAAAAATTGCATAGATTTAGGATATTGTACTAAGAAAAAAATTTTACCAGACATGAGGCATCGGAGGATATGATGCATGTAGGTCAGTTCATGCAGAACAAAATGCCATAATAAGTGCTTCAAGAAAAGATATGATAGATGCAGTTCTCTATTTAGCAGGAGTTAGGAAAGATACAGGAGAATATGAAGAAAATGCAGACTCTTGCCAATTATGTAAGAAAATGATAATAAATGCAGGGATAAAGCAAGTAGTAGTCAGAGAGAAAGGAAAAAACAAGTATAAAATAATAGATGTAAAAAACTGGATAGAAAATGATGAGTTATTAGCTGGAAAAATAACTTATTAATAAAAGAAACGAGTATTACTAGGTGCATTAAAGAGAGATTTTATGGGAGTACTAGTATGAATTAAATGAAAATTTACTGAAAGAAATAAAACAAGACAAAGTTTTTTTATTAATAAGAAGGAGGATTGATAGAAAGTGGCAAAACCTATAGTTGCAATAGTAGGCAGACCAAATGTTGGAAAATCGACTTTTTTTAATTATATAATAGGAGAAAAAAGGTCGATAGTGGAAGACAAGCCAGGAGTCACAAGAGATAGAATATATGCAGATGCTAATTGGAGAGGAAGAGACTTTACTATTGTTGATACAGCTGGAATAGAACCAAAATCAGATGATATAATTATTTCAAGCATGAGAGAACAAGTAGAAATAGCAATAGATATATCAGATGTAATAGTGTTTTTAACAGATATAAAACAAGGAGTAACAGAAGTAGATAAAGAAATAAGCCTGTTACTAAGAAAATCCAAAAAGCCAGTAGTACTTGTATGTAACAAATCAGATACTTTCGGAAAAGAAAATAATGATATATATGAGTTTTATAATTTAGGAATAGGTGATCCATTGGCAGTATCTTCAGTTAATGCATCTGGAATAGGAGATGTATTAGATGAAATATATAAGTATTTTCCAGAGCAAGGAGAAGATGATGCAGAAAGTGAAATAATAAAAGTTGCATTAATTGGAAAGCCAAATGTACGGAAAATCATCACTTGTAAATAAGATTTTAGGGACAAATAGAGTAATAGTAAGCAATATTGCAGGAACTACTAGAGATGCAATAGATTCATATTATGAAAATGAAAATGGAAAATATATATTTATAGATACAGCAGGTCTAAGAAAAAAGAATAAAATTAAAGATGATATAGAAAGATACAGCATTATTAGAACGATGTTTGCAATAGAAAGAGCAGATGTATGTTTAATAATGATTGATGCAAATGAGGGAGTAACAGAACAAGATGCAAAAATTGCAGGTGAAGCACATGAGGCAGGAAAAGGAATTGTAATTGTTGTAAACAAATGGGACGAAATAGAAAAAGATAATTATACTTTAGAACAATTTAAAAAAGATGTATATCAAAAGTTAGCATATTTAACCTATGCTCCAATAATATTTATATCAGCAAAGACAGGACAAAGAGTAAATAAGCTTTTTGAAATGATAAATGAAGTAAATAGGTGTAATAGTATGAGAGTACAAACAGGAATGCTAAATCAAGTTATAAATGAGGCAATAGCAATAACTCAACCACCAACAGATAAAGGAAGAAGATTAAAAATATTATATGTAACACAAGCTAGCACAAAGCCACCAACATTTGTAATATTTGTAAATAATAAAGATATATTCCACTTTTCATATGAAAGATATTTAGTAAATCATATTAGAAAAGAATTTGGAATTCAGGGAACACCGATTAGGGTTATAGTAAGGGAAAAAATAGAAGAATAAAATTAAAAAATATAAAATAATAAATTAAAAAGAAACGAGTATTGCTAGGCGTACGAAGGAGATATTCCATGAGGCGTACTGGTGTACGTTGAATGGAAATCGACTGAGAACAACGACGCAAGACGAAGTTTATTTTTAATTTTAAAGGAGGTAATTTATTATGGCAGTATACATAATAATAGCAATAATTGCATATGCAATAGGAAGTATTAATTTTTCAGTAATATTTAGTAAAAAATTTGCAGGATTTGATGTAAGACAAAAGGGAAGCGGAAATGCAGGAACAACAAATATGTTAAGGAGTGTAGGAAAAAAAGCTGCAGCAATTACATTAGTATGTGACATATTAAAAGGAATTGTAGCAATATTTATAGCATATATTTTACATAGAATAGTACAAAAAGCAGATGGAGCATTACTTGTACAAATAGCAGCATTAGCAGTAGTAATAGGACATACATTCCCAGTTTTCTTTGGCTTCAAAGGAGGAAAGGGAGTTGCAACATCACTTGGAATTTTATTACTAATAAATTGGAAAATAGGATTAATATGTTTAATATTTGCATTAATAATTATGGCAGCAACAAGAATGGTATCAGCAGGTTCTGTAACAGCAGCAATACTTTATCCAGTACTTGTTTTATGTAATGTTGGAACACCATATTTCATAGTAGAAGGAAATTATATAGTATTTAGTGTATTGTTAGCATTATTTATAATATTTAACCATAGAACAAATATTAAGAGGATATTAGAAGGAAAAGAAAATAAAATAAGCTTTAGTAAGTAATAAAAAATAAGTGGAGGAACTTATGAAAAATATTTGTATAATAGGAAGCGGAAGCTGGGGAGCAGCACTTGCAATAAACTTAGGATTAATTGGGCATAATATAAAAATGTGGTCATTTAATGAAGAAGAAAAAGACCTAATAAATAAAGAAAGAAAATGTAAATTTTTACCAAATACACAAATTCCTGAAAATGTGTATTGTACAACTTCATTTGAAGAAGCTATAGAAGGAACAGAAATTATATTGCATGTTACACCTTCAAAATTTACAAGAGAAACAATAAAAAAATATAAAACTTATGTAACTAATCAAGTAGTAATAATATGTTCTAAAGGATTTGAAAAAGAAAGTTTAAAAACTTTAGATGATGTAGCAAAAGAGGAATTACCAAATTCTAAAATTGCTGTTCTTTCAGGTCCAAGCCATGCTGAAGAAGTATCAATAGAAATACCAACAGCTTTAGTTATTGCATCAGAATATGAAGAAATAAATAATATGATACAAGAAGAATTTATGAGTAAATCATTGAGAATATACACATGCACAGATATAAAAGGAGTAGAACTAGGCGGAGCTTTAAAAAATATAATTGCGTTTTGTGCAGGAGTTGCTGCAGGATTAAATTTAGGAGACAATACTTTTGCTGCGTTAATAACAAGAGGGTTAAAAGAAATTGCAGAACTTGGTATAGCACTTGGAGGAGAAAAAGAAACATTTTATGGACTTACAGGGCTTGGGGATTTAATAGTAACTTGTCTTAGTGAACATAGCAGAAACAGGAGAGCTGGAAAATTAGTAGGACAAGGAAAAACAATAGAAGAAGTTAGAAAAGAAGTAGGAATGGTAATAGAAAGTATAGATAATATAGAAGTAGCACATGAGCTTGCAGAGAAATATAAAATAGAAATGCCAATTTTAAATACAGTATATGATATACTATATAATAATTTAGCTCCACAAGAGGCAGTAGAAAATCTAATGTTAAGAGAAAAAAAATCAGAATTTTAAAAAGAATTGCATAATTTTTTATCAAAGAAGAAAAATATTAGATAGAGAATAAAAATGGAGGTTATTATGGAAATATTTGAAAAGATTGGAGATGCTGCAAGTAAAACATATAAATTTACAGCAGAAAAGACTTCTAAGATTGCAAAAGAAACAAAAATGAAAATGCAAATAAATGAGCATAAGAGCGATATAAAAGATATATATATAGAAATTGGAGAAGCAGTATATGAAAAATTTGCTCAAGATGAAGAATTAGATATAAAGAATTTACAGCAGAAATGTGAAGAAATACAAGTATTATCAGAAAAGATAGTTAAATGTAAAGATGAAATATTAAAGCTAAAAGAGAAAAAGCAATGTAAAAATTGTTATGAAGAAATAGAAATAGGTGCACATTATTGCCCAAATTGTGGGTTTGAGCAAGAAACAATAGACGAAAAAATAAAAGAAGACCAAGAAGCAATAGAAATATTAGAAGAAGAAAATAATCAAGAAGACAAAAAAGAAAATGAAGATGTAGAATAATGATAATAATTAATAAGGGTATCTTTCATAAAGGTACCTTATTAATTTGTCAGCATTATTTTCAGTTACATTTATAAAAGCACCTTTGTCTAAACTAACCCACATGTTAATTTTATATAAGTCTTTATTATCAATAAAAGTTCCAATAATGTCAGCCATTTCAACAGGGTTTTCAAAGACTTTTTCCCATTTTAATTCATTCTCCATTTTAAAATTATTTTTGTAGAAATGAGAGAGAAATTTTTTTATTTCGCCCTCTTTATCACTATAAAGATTAATTATTGTATCCATAAATTATACCTACCTTTAAAAATAAATATAAATAAATTTGCTTAAATCTTGTTAACAATTTTGTATATGATAAAAAAGTTTACTCTTGTGTTATGTGAAATGGTGCAAATGCATTTATATTTATTCTAATTAAATATTTTAATTTATTATTTGTAGAAACTAAAAAAATATTCTGCTTATTAAATAGGAAATTACTAGATTTACTTTAGCTAATCCACAATTTTTTTACATATTTTTTGTCGAATTGTGCAAAATAGTAAGGAAACTTAACCTTGTTACTTCGGAAATACACTAACTTTGTTAGTAATTTAATAAGTAATAAAACAACAGAAATAAATTTGAAACAATTTGGTTTAGTAAATTGTATACTGATGCTGTAGAAAGCAGAGCTTTAACAGTATCAGCAAAAAGAAATGGAGACAAGAAATGAGTAATAAATTTTTAAATAATCTTGCAAAAATAGTAATAACTATTGCAATTATTGCTGGGATAATATTTGCCTTCACTGTATTTTCAAATGCGGAAAACACAGAAAATACAGAAGAAAAGAACGAAGAAGAAGTGAAATATTTAGATACAAAATTATTAAGCTTAATAAATTATTTGAACAATATAGATTTACAAAATTATAGGTTTGTATTAACTAAAATAGAATCAGAAAGTTCAGAGTCAAGTAGTGCATCTAAAAAAGAACAAAAAAATAATGAACAAGAAGATAGCACAGAGAACGGAACAGATGAAAAAGAAAAGACTTTAAGTAAAATAGAACAGGAAACGATAGTAACAAATAGAGGAGAAGTAAATTGGAAGACAATAGAAGGAGAACTTGAAGTTTTGTCTGCTACATGGCCTACAATAGTTTTAGATCTAAATCAATTAGATGTAAGTCCAGATGATATTTTAAAATTTAGCAATGATTTAGATCAAGCAATTACACATGTAAAAAATAAGGATAAAACACTAGCGTGTATGTATTTTGCCAAACTTTATGGTTATTTACCAATATACTTAAACAAAAGCAGTGCAGAAGAAATAAGAAGGGAAGCATTAGAGGCAAAATCATATATTGTAAATGCTTATGCTTATGCAGAGACTGAAAATTGGGATAAAATGAAAACTGAAATAGAAAAGGCAGAAAATATATTTTCAAGTTTAGTAAATGATGCAAAATATGTAGATGATCAAAGAAGATATAATATAAACAAAGCATATATTTTAATAGAAGAATTAAAAAATTCTTTATCAACTAAAGATGTAGGAATATTTTATTTGAAATATAAAAACACAATAGAGGAACTTAATATATTAAATTAGAATTAATAGGCTATGGATAAACATAGCCTTAAATTCTTTTCTCAAAATGTTGATAGTCCTTTTTAGTAACCCAATCGCCTCCCCAAGTCCAGCCGGCGGCTTATAAATATATTATAGATTACATCGTTTTTTCTAATTAAATGTTCATATTCAGAATTTCTATCAGCATATATAGCGCTAGATGCAGGACTAGACTTACCATTTGAAACATAAGGATTATATAAAGGATTTATATCAATAGCAGTTCCAGTAGAATGATTTGATAAAGTTTTTGAATTATTAACCACTCGATAACAAAAACAAGATGTATTATTATCAGACATAGAGAGTTCATCATTAGCACTATATTCATCTATTAATTTTATTTTTTCAATAGGATATTTTATTTTATATAATTCCTTAAATATCTCTAATACCTCATCAGCAAGTTTGGAATTAACAATCATTTCACCAATATGTGTGTTGTTATCAAATCCATAATAAGAGACTTGCAAATAAGAAAGAGTAGAAGTATCAACCTTTTCCTTATATTTTAGAGGAATAGAATTTCCAAGCATAGAATTATATATGTAATTAGGAATTTCCTGAGCTGTGAAAACTGTAGGTTCAACGTTTGTAGCTAAAGCCATATTAGTATTATTTTCTTCATATAAAAAGGTAATATTAGGAGAAATTATAACTTTAGATATAGAAGTTAAACAAATAAATAAAATAATAAAAACTATAATTTTTCTCATATAGATATTTTATGTATGTAAAATTGAATTATTTGTATTAAGGTCTAAAAAATTCAAATAGATATTGAAAAAGAATATAATATAATGCTAAAATATATTTAATATAAAGTAGCAGATATATTTGGATATTAGATCTCAAGTATATAGGGCAAGGTTGTAAGGATTGCGCTTCGCGCTGTGTAGAGTTTAGCGGTAACGGTGCGGCTTTTCGCGTGTTCCGTGTGAATCAGCGGTAACGTGAACACATTTTGGCTGTATGACTCGGGCAACAGCACGGATAACGTAGGCTATGCGGTGCGCCCCGTAGATTCTGTAAAACTTGGGTTATATAACTAATGGTTATATAAGAAAAATACAGAAACAAATCATTGTCCTTTAGCTAAAAGCTATAAAATAAAAATGGATAAATACAGTTGTTAGTAAAAGAAATTGAAAAGGATTGTATTTTATAACTATTTTTAAGGTAGTACAAATTAAAAAGTACTATCTTTTTTGATGAGAAATGTAATATTTTGTCGAAAAAATATTCTTGACAGAAATAAAAAATCAAAGTAAAATGAAATAAATTTTTATCAAATTAAATTAAAATCTTTAGGATTTCACCTAAAAAAATCACTAAAACAAAATTAAATAACAAAAGGAGAATTTGCCATGGAAAAAAATAAAGTAATGGTGCCAACAAATGATTATATATTTAAAAGATTATTTGGCAGAGTTGGAAATGAAGATATAACAAGAGGGTTATTAACAGCAATACTTAAAAGAGAAATAAAAAAAGTAGAACTAAAAGAAAGTCCAATATTGGAAAAAGATTTGAAGGATGACAAAATAGGAATACTAGACATAAAAGCAAGACTAAATGATGATACGATTTGTAATATAGAAATGCAGGTAGTTCAAAACAGTAATATAGAAAAAAGAATAATGTTTTATTGGAGTAAGTTATATTTTTCTGGAATACGAGAAGGAGAAGACTATAACAAATTAAATAAAACAATAGTAATATTAATAGCAAATTTTGAATTAGATACAATAAAAGAAATTCCAAAATATCATACGAAATGGAAGGTAAGAGAAGAAGAATACAGTAAAATAATATTGACAAACGTATTAGAATTACATATAAT
>CANPCK010000021.1 GCA_947572545.1 uncultured Clostridium sp.
TTTGCACATGTGGACGTCGAAATCTTTGATTTCGTTAACGTCCAATTTTCTTATGAATTTTATCATTTTGTAACTTCTGCAAGTACATTTGCTAAATATTTCATACTATTTACACATTGGTCTAAAGTATTTCCTGTTGCTCCAACTTCTATTATTGTTGTTCCTGTAGTTACATGTTGGTTATATCTTGATTTACGTAGAATTATTGGTCTAAATAGTCCGAGGATACATTTCATTTGCTTTTTGTTGTACTTTTATTGCATAGCTTAAGTTTTGCTGCCAGTTTGGATGATATAATCCTGATCCATTTGTTCCTACTACAAACATAACTTGTGCACAAACTTCATCTCCTATTTTTACAGTTGGTCCATATGTATTGCTGCTTCCGAATTGCATCTCTATGTAAATCTATCATAATTTCTGCATCTTTATTGCTTGATAATACAGAATTCATCGTTTTTAATGACCTACTATAAGAACCATTGTATTCTGGATAATCATGATAACTTTTTTCATGTATTACCGTTTTTCCATGTTCTTTTAGATTTTTCTCAAGTTCATCCCCTACTCTTGAAACGGTATAGTTTAAATCTGTTGTTCTATAATTTCCTGTCATGTTATAACTATATGCATCGCTTGAAGTATAGCTCTCACAAGTGTGTGTGTGATATATTATAAATTTATCTTTATTTTTTATTTCATAATTAGAATTATTTAATATATCTGTTATGTCTATTCCTGATTGATTATTTACCTGTACACTTCTTCCTTCATTTGTATATGTCGCTTTTAAGTTATGATCAGCAATTACTTGTGTATTAAGTTTTTCAATATCATCTGGTATTTCAATTTCTTGGTTTTCTTCTATATTATCTGTACTTGGTGGATTTACACCTTCTGGTAATTCTGTATCATCTATTTCACTATATTCTTCTAAACTATGCATAAGTGCAAGTTCTGAACTTAAAATTCTATTTGAAGCACTATCTTGGTTTCCATTTTTTATAACATCTGTTTCACCTTTTGCTATTAAAGGTACCTCAATTTCAAGACAATATAAAAAAGAGGAATTTCTTAAGTTCTCGAAAAAACCTGTACTAGTTTCTTCTACTTCTTCTTCAAATTTCTCTTTTTTTAAAGCTGATATTCCTATTACTATTACAGCTATAATTAAAATAAAACATATCGCATATTTTATTAAATCTTTTAATTTTATTACTGCAATATTCATAAGTTCTCCTTTGTCCATATATTATATCAATAATATATATTCAATATTTGGATAACTTATGACATAAAATTATAAGAAAATTATCTTTGTTATATATTCAGATTGTTTTGAATTCGCACAGGCCAATACAACTTAGCCTTGTTGAATGTAAATTATTTTTTTGCTTCTCACTTTTAAGTCTATAACCCAAAAAGTTATTTTTCCATATTTAATAAATAATTTGGTCTTTCTTCTGAAATTATTCCTGACATTCCATGCCCAGGATATATTAAAGTATCATCTGGTAGAACTAAAAGTTTATTTTTTATTGAGTCCATAATATCTCTTTTGTTCCCAGTTGGAAGATCATATCTTCCATATACTCCTTTAAATAATGTATCTCCTGAAAACAATAGTTTTTGCTCTTTTGAATATAAAGAAGTTCCTCCATTTGTATGACCTGGTGTATGTATTACTTCAAATTCTATATCTCCTATATGAATAGTGTCCCCTCCATCTATTCTAGCATCTACTTTCATATCAATATTCTCTATTCCTAAAAAACCTGTTAAATTGATTTCTGGATTTTGCAAATTTTCACTTTCTGTTCTGTGTATTAATAGTTTACCATTTGTCTTATTTTTTAATTCTTCCATTGCTCCAATGTGGTCTGCATGACAATGAGTTAAATAGATATATTTTAAGTCTACTCCTAATAAATTTATCATCCCAGTTATTTTGTTACATTCTCCTGCTGGATCTATTACCATAGCCTCTTTTTTATTCTCATCCGCTACGATATAGCAATTTGTATGACTTCCTAAGTTATTTTCTATTTTCAAGGTCTTTAATATCATTTGTTACACTTCTTTCTATCTTAATCTTCCATATGAATAACTTGTATTTTACATTATTTCTTTCTTTTTACTTCATATACACTATCTATTTTTCTTAAAGATTTCAGTATTTTATTTAATTCATCAAGATTTTCTACTTCTAATGTTAAATGTGTTTCTACTATTCTTTCATCTATTATTCTTGAATTTATTAAAGGCATTGTTGCTTTTGATTTATTAATTTCTTTTGCAATATCCGCAACTAACCCGTCTCTATCATTAGAATGAATTTCTATATCGGCTTTATATGATACTTTTTCTGAATTCGTCCATTGTACATCTATAATTCTTTCTTCTTCTTGAAATAAGTCTTTAACATTTATACAATCTTTTCTGTGAATTGATACTCCTCTACCTTTAGTAATATATCCTATTATTTCATCTCCTGGTACAGGATTACAACATTTAGAAAATTTTACTAAACAATTTTCTATTCCTTTTACTATTACTCCTGATTTTGTATTTTTTACATCTGTTCTCTTCTTTTTTGTAAGTTCTTCTATTTTTTCCTCAATATTTTCTTCTTCATGGTCTTTCCTATATTCATATAAAAGTTTAGATATTATTTTTCCAGCTGATAATGCCCCAAATCCTATAGAAGAATACATATCATTTATATTTGCAAATTTATATCTCTCCAAAGTAGAATCAATATATTCAGGTTTACATAGTTCTAGTTCTGTCATTCCTATTCTTTTTATTTCTCTTTGTATTGCTTCTTTTCCTTTTTCTATATTTTCTTCTCGTTCTTCTTTTTTGAACCATTGTTGAATTTTATTTCTTGCAGTAGAACTTTGTACAAATTTAAGCCAATCTCTACTTGGTCCTTTTGGATTATCTACTGTTATTATCTCTACAATGTCTCCATTATTTAACTTGGTAATAATTGGCATCATCTTTCCATTAATTTTTGCACCTGTCATTTTATGTCCTATTTCTGTATGAATATTATATGCAAAATCTATAGTTGTTGAACCTTTTGGAAGAACTTTTATATCACCATTTCTTGTAAATACATATACTTCATCTTCAAATAACTCAGTTTTTAAAGTATTTAAGAATTCTTGTGGATCCTGCATCTCTTTTTGCCATTCTAATGATTCCCTAAGCCATGATAATTTATCTTCTTCTACTTTTACTGTTGTTTTTTTGTTTTTATTTGCTTCTTTATATGCCCAATGAGCAGCAATACCAAATTCTGCTATCCTATGCATATCCCATGTACGAAGCTGTACTTCAAAGGGTGTTCCTTTTGGTCCAATTAGTGTTGTATGCAAAGATTGATACATGTTTGCTTTTGGTAATGCTATATAGTCTTTAAACCTTCCTGGCATTGGATTATATAAATCATGAACAACACCTAATGCTGCATAACAATCTTTCACAGAATTTACTATTATTCTTAATGCAAGTAAATCATATACTTGATCTAATGTTATATTATCTCTTTGCATTTTTCTATAAATACTATAAATATGTTTTGCTCTGCCTGTTATTTGTGCATCTATTCTTTGCATTTTTAGTTCATTTTTTATTTGTTCTTGTATCTTGTTTATAAATCCTATTCTTTCTTCTCTTTTCTCATCTAGCCCTTCTACGATTTCTCTATATTCTTCAGGTTCAAGATATTTGAATGCTAAATCTTCTAGTTCCCATTTTAACGAATACATACCTAGTCTGTTGGCAAGTGGTGCATATAAATCCATTGTTTCTTGAGAATTCGCAATTTGCCTATCTCTTTTTAGATACTTTAATGTTCTCATATTATGCAATCTATCTGCAAGTTTTATAAGTATAACTCTTATATCTTTTCCCATAGCTAAAAACATTTTTCTATAGTTTTCAACCTGTTGTTCTTCTCTAGTTGTATATTGAAGCTTACCTAGTTTTGTAACACCATCTACAATATTTGCTATTTCCTCTCCAAATTCTCTAATAATATCTGCTTTTGTCACATCTGTATCTTCAACAACATCATGTAAAAGAGCTGCACAAATAGTTTCATCATCTAATTCAATTTGAGATAAAATACTTGCAACATTAAGTGGATGTATAATATATTCTTCTCCTGAAAGCCTTTTTTGTTCTCCATGATGTCCTTTTGCATACCCATATGCTTTCATTATTAGCTTTACATTCACTTTTCTTCTCTTCTTTTTTAAAGTATTTATTACATCATATATAGTTAGCTCTTTTTCTTCTAACATCAATATTTCCTCCCTATAAGGATTTTTTTATATCTTTAATATTCATTTGTATACTTTCTATTCCATTATATGAGTTTATCTCAAGATTACCTACAATGTCAACCTTCTCATTTAATTTATATTCATTTGCAAGTTCTCCTATATTAAATCCTATTGCATCTATTTTTAATTTTTCATCTCTTAAACTTAATTTTAAATGTTTTCCTCCTGTTAAAGCTCTTATTGAATCTATTTTTAAATTCTTTATAAGAAAATTTGGTATTCTATTTGCTTCTCCAAATGGCTCTAACTTGCTTAATTCTTTTACTATATCTACACTTAAATCTTTCAATGTTACTTCCATATCTATATCTACAACTTGCTCTATTTCCTTTAGTTCTAAATTTTTTATATAATTATTTATATCTTTTTTAAATAATTCTAATTTTTCTTTCTTTAAACTTAATCCTACAGCCATAGCATGTCCGCCATACTTTTCTAGGTTTTTGCTTGCTTTACAAAGTGCTTCGTGTAAGTCTAATCCTTGAACGCTTCTTCCTGAACCTTTACATATTCCATCTTCCTCACATAAAAGTATACTTGGTTTTAAATACATATCTGTGATTTTAGAAGATACAATACCTATTACACCATGATGCCAGTTTTCTTTTGATAATATTATTACTTCTTTATTATCCTCATTATTTTCTTCTATCTCTTTGATAGCTTCTTCAAATATTTTCTTTTCTGTGTCTTGTCTTTCTCTATTATAATTATTAAGTGTTTGTGTAAGCTCTTGGATTTCTTTTATATCTTTTGTTATAAATAGTTTTAATGCATTATCTGCAAATCCCATTCTTCCACACGCATTCACTCTAGGTGCTATTCCAAATGATATTGTATTTGAATTAATTGTTTTATATCCTGATGATATTATTAGTGATTTTAACCCCATATTTCTATGTGTTTCTATAAGTTTTAGTCCTAACTTTGCTATTACTCTATTTTCATCTACAAGTGGAACTATATCTGATATTGTTCCTAAACAAACCAAGTCCAAATATTTCAAATATTCTTTTTCATCTAAATTAAGCTTAATAGATAATGCTTGAATTAATTTGAAAACAACACCTACTCCTGCTAATTGATTAAATGGATATTTACTATTTTCAATTTTAGGATCTATAACAGCAATTGCATTTGGTAATATTTCCAATGGCTCATGATGATCTGTTATTATTATATCTATTCCAAGACTATTTGCAAATTCTGTGTCTTCTATTCCTGATATTCCGACAATCTACTGTTATCATTAAGTTAATATTTTTATTCTCAATTTGTTTTATAGCTTCTTTATTTAAACCATATCCCTCTTTTAATCTATTCGGTATGTAGTATTTAACTTTCAATCCTCTTTCTTCAAGGAAGTTCATCAAAACAGTTGTACTTGTTATTCCATCTACATCATAATCTCCATATATCAAAACTTCTTCTTTATCTTCTATTGCTCTTATTATTCTTTCTACTGCTTTTTCCATGTCTGGTAATAAAAATGGATCATAGAAATTGTGTCTTGTTGGTTCTAAAAATATTTCGATTTTTTCATCTTCTAACTCTTTGTTTGCTACAATTTGAGAAACTAATAAACTGATATTAAATTTTTTGGAAATTTCTTCTGCTCTTTCTCTATTGTTTTCACTATATTGCCATTTCTTATACATCTCTTATTTCATTCCTTCCTTTTTGAGGCTTCATTTAAAACAATTATACCCCAGGTAAACTGGGGCTTATGTTGCTTCATATTATAGTACATCTTTTACTGATTCTGCAATAATTTTGTTTACATCTGCAAGTAATACATTAAATTTCAATTCATAATCAAAATATCTCTTTGCTATATCATTTTGAATTAATTCTATATATAGTGCTTGCATTTCTTCTAATTTTGTTTTTTCCTGATTTTCTCCTTTTAAACCTTCAAGTTGAGCTTCATATCTCAAATTTTCAAATTTTTTAATTTTCTCTTTTAATTCTAAATTATTTGCTATTTCTATTTTTATATTTTTGTAATTTGTATATTCTTGCGATTCTCCTAATTCTTTAGCAAGTTTATTTGCAGTATCATATACATTCATATTTAACCTCCATTCAAGCTAATTTAGTAGTATAAAAACTTGTTTTTTCACTACTTTTCCATTATGCAAGTGCTTGTCTTCCTCTAAATGCAATTAATGTGCCTTTTTCTTTTTTCTTTGCTTTTCTTATATTTTCTTGGGCAATTTGATTCTTTTGTCTTTCTGCCACAGTTTGACATATTGCCTTCTGATATATAAAGTGCGTATCTTGAGCAATTTTATTCCAGTTATATAAATTTTTTACTTTTATTTTTGCATTTTTTGAAACATTGTCTGCTAGTTGGTGATCATAAAGTAATGCTAAAACTGAATCTGCTATTGAATTAGCATTTCCTGCATAACTTTTCATTCCGTCTACTCCATGCTCTACTATTTCATTTAGTCCACCTATATCTGATACAACTGTTGGTACTCCTGCATACATTGCTTCTATAGCTACCATTCCAAAAGGTTCATATGTACTTGGAAATACTGCAACATCTGCTATTTTGTACATTTTGCATAGTTCTTTATAGCTTAATTGCCCTGTAAAATATACCTTATTATTTATTCCTAAATAATTTACTTGTGCTTTTAATTCGTCTAGCATTCCACCTTTTCCTGAAATAATAAATTTGCTGTCATTATATCCTGACAGGATTTTAGGTGCTGCTGCTATTAGATTTTGAAAGCCTTTTTCATATACTAATCTTCCAGCACACATTATAATTTTTTCATTATCTGATGCAAATTTTCTCCTAAAGTCATAATCTTTTTCTATTCCACTATACATATTCATATTTATACCATTTGGTATAACACTTATCTTTTCAAATGGAAGTCCAAAAAGCCTTTGCATCTCACGCTTCATATAATTACTATTTACTATAACCTCTGTTGCTTCATACGTTAGCATCCATTCTGTATCATTTATATATTTCTGTGTTTCATCATGTATTCCACTATTTCTTCCACTTTCACTTGCATGCATTGTTGCACACATAGGTATATCATATGCATCTTTTAAAGCTTTTGCTGAATATGCAACTAGCCAATCATGTGCATGGATTATATCAAATTTTCCATCTTTTGATATAATTTCTCCTGCTTTTGCTATCATGTTAAAGTTTAGTTGCATTACCCAATCTATAAAATTATTTGGGCTTATCATATAATTATCTACTCTATATACTTTTACACCTTTGTCTATTTCAAAATATGGTGCGTTTCCTTCTCTATATGTTATAACTGTTACTTCGTGACCATCTTTAATTAGTCTACCTGATAAATCATATACAACCCTTGATATTCCGCCTACTATCCTTGGTGGATATTCCCATGTAAGCATTAAAATTTTCATGAGCAAAAGCCCTCCTTATAATCTTTAGTATTTCTTAGTATATTGTATATTAACTTTTGCTAAAAGTAAACAAAAAAATGTATTTTTTTACAAAAATTTTCTAAGTTATATAACATATATTAAAATACCTTAGAATATTCTTTATAAAAATAAAATATTCTAAGGTATTTTGTTATTTTTATTTTTTTGCTATTGAGTATGGGTCTGTTGCCGATCCAGTAGTACTGCTTGCTGTTAGATTAGTTGGCAATGCATTATATATTGTTTTATATTTATTTAGTAAATGTAAAATTATACTCTATTCAAACTTTTCTCCGTTCAGTTAATTTATTTCCAACTAAAAATGTCTTAGCTTCCATTCTCTTTGCATTTTCTCCTTGCATTTCTAACACTTTTAAAACTCCATTATTTACTTTTACATATAATCCTATTTTACTATTTGCAAGAATTATAGTTCCGTGGCTCTATTTCTTCTGTAATGTTTTTTTCTAAATATTCTTCTGCATTTTCATTTGTAATAATTTGGGCTTTCCAAAATTTTATTTTCTTTCCATTATACATGATGTATGCTCCCATTATTGGGTTTAAACCACATATTAAATTTTTTATTTCTTCTGCAGTTTTAGAGAAATCAATTTTCGCCATACTTTTATCTAACATTGGAGCGATTGTAAAGTCAGAGCCTTGTTCTGTTCTTGGTGCCATTCCTTGTTCTATTTGTTTCACTGTTTCGACTAAAAGTTTTGAACCTATTATAGCTAATCTATCCCAAAGTTCTCCTGTTGTTTCATATTCTCCGATTTCTGTTTCCTCTTTTAAAATTATGTCTCCCTCATCCATTTTTTCATTCATATACATTGTACTTACACCTGTCGCTTTATCTCCATTTAAGATAGCCCATTGTATTGGTGCTGCTCCTCTATATTTAGGAAGAAGTGATGCATGCAAATTTATACATCCTTTTTTAGGTATATCTAATATTTCTTTTGGTAATATCTTTCCATATGCTACAACACATATTATATCTGGGTTTAAGTTTTTAAGTATATTTATAAATTCTAAGTTACTTTTTACCTTTTCAGGTTGATATATTGGTAAATTTTTTTGGGCTGCGAATTTCTTTACATCAGATTCTACAAATTTCATCCCTCTACCTTTTTGTTTATCAGGATTTGTCACAACTCCGAATTATCTCAAATCCTGTATTATATAGAGCCTCAAGCGAGGTTTTTGCAAAATCTGGAGTACCCATAAATACTATTTTAGGCATATTCCCTCCTATTTTTTCTTCTTGTCCTTTTTTCTTGTTTTTATGCTTTCTGGTTCAACAACTTCCATAGATCCTGGTATCATTACGTCTGTTAATACTGTACCATTTAAGTGATCTATTTCATGTGATAATGCTTGGGCTAAAAGTTCTGTTCCTGTCACTTTTATTTGCTTTCCATTTTCATCTAAAGCTTCAACTGTTACTTCTGCTGGTCTTTTTACTTTTACATACTTATTTGGAAAACTCAAACAGCCTTCTTCTACTTCTTGTTGTCCTTTTGTTTTTACTATTACTGGATTTATTAATTTTAGTATTGGCTTTTCATCATATAAATCTATTACTACTATTCTTTTTAATACTCCTACTTGAACAGCCGCAAGTCCTACCCCATCAAATCTATGCATTGTGTCTATCATATCTTTTATTAATTCCTTTATTTTATCATCAATCACTTCTACTTCTTTTGATTTTTTTCCTAATATTTCGTCATTTTCTGTTCTAATATTACGTATTGCCATTTTTAATTTTCCCCTTTCTTTTAAGTCATATTATTGGGATTTATATCCACACTAATCCTTGTATTATTATTTGTTTTTATGCCATTAATTACCTCATTAATTTCTTTAATAATAGTATTTCCAATTTTACATTTGATTATTACCCTGTATCTGTATCTGTTCTTAATCTTACTTATTGGTGAAGGCATTGGAGCATATATACACATGTCATTTTGATTATACTTTAATAATCTTTCATATATTAAATTAATTGTATTTTTTGTTATTTCTTCATCTAAATCGCTAACTTCGACTTTTATTATATCGCAAAATGGCGGATATTTCAATACACTTCTTAACATAATTTCTTGATTATAGAACTTAAGATAATCTTGTTCTTTTGCACATTCTATTGGAAATCCTTCAGGATTATATGTTTGTATTATTACATTTCCTTGTAGCCCTTCTCTTCCAGCTCTCCCTGCCACCTGTGTTAGAAGTTGGAATGTTCTTTCATTGCTTCTGAAATCTGAAATAAACATACTACTATCTGCCGCAATTACTCCGAACTAGTGTAACATTTGGAAAATGATGCCCTTTAACTACCATTTGTGTTCCAATCAATATATCTATATTTTCATCTCGAAATTTGTTCAATATATCTTCATATGAATTCTTTTTAGTTACTGTATCTATATCCATTCTTATTGTTCTTGCATTCGGAAACATTTGATTTATCTGTGCCTCTAGTTTCTGTGTTCCTGTACCAAAATATCTAATATTATGACCATTACATTCTGGACATTCTTCTAAGTTTGGTTTTTCTTCTCCACAATAATGACATTTTAATTTATCCTGTTTTATATGGTATGTAAGTGTTATATTACATTTATCACATTTTGCAACATACCCACAGTCTCTACACATTATAAAAGTTGAATAACCTCTCCTATTCAAAAATAATATAGTCTGCTTTTTGTTTTCTACATTTTTTTGTATCATCTCATGCAATCTGTTACTTAACATTGACCTGTTTCCAATAGCTAATTCTTTTTTCATATCTACTACTTCTACATTTGGTAACTTTGAGTTATTTGCTCTATTTTTTAAAGTAATCAGATTATTAGTTTTTTCTAATTTATAATATGTATCTATGTTAGGTGTTGCAGAGCCTAAAACTAATGGAATATTATTTTCTTTTGCAAGATATAAAGCTATTTCTTTTGCATTATATTTTGGTGTCATCTCTGATTTATATGATGTATCATGTTCTTCATCTATTATTATTATTCCTATATTTTTAACAGGTGCAAATATGGCAGATCTTGCACCTATTACTATTTTTGCTTCTTCTCTTTCTATTCTTTTCCATTCATCATATCTTTCTCCTACTGATAACTTACTATGTAATAACGCTATCTTTTCTTCTCCAAATCTAGCAATAAACCTATCTACCATTTGAGGCGTTAATGAAATTTCTGGGACTAGTACTATTGCTGTCTTTTCTTTTTCTAAAACTTTTCCTATTAATTGCAAATATATTTCTGTTTTACCGTGATCCTGTTACTCCATGTATTAAAAATTCTCCAAATGTCTTATCTACTATTGCTCCTTCTATTTTGTTCATTGCTTTTTGTTGTTCTTTGGTAAGATTTAAATCCTTAGTAGGAATCAATTTCTTATGTTTAAATGGGTTTCTATTTATTTCTTTTTCTATGATCTCTACATACCCATTCTTTTGTAGAGTTTTTATTACTGAGCTACTACTATCTGCAAAGTCTATAAGTTCTGAAAACAATACATTGTCATTTTGAATTAAAAAGTTTAGTGCTCTTATTTGTTTATCTGATTTTAAAATCTTTTTTTGAATATTTTCTTCAATTTCTTCTGGCTCTTTTATAAGATAAACAAATCTTGCTGATTTATCTTTTATCCTATTTTCTATATTTTTTGATGTTGTACCTGGTGCAAGCATCAATTTTATGCATTCTGATATATTGCAAAAATACTTATGTGCCATAAGTTTTGCTAAAAATATTCTTTCTTCTGTCAGCCCACCTTCTTCTATTTTGATTATCTCTTTCACTTTATATTCTGACTTTTCTTTTATTCCTATGACAAATCCTTCTTGTGCTCTTTTCATTGTACCAAATGGTACTAACACTTTGCTTCCAATATGAATAGTACCAACAAATTTTGCTGGTACATTATAGTCAAATATTTTATTTAAGTCTTTTGCGTTACTACTTATTATTATTTCCGCTACCATTTTGCTCCCTAGTTTTACTTAAATATTGATAAAGCATCTTGTTCTGTTTCGTTTTGTTTTGCGTCCTTAAGAGTTTTTGCTGAAGTTCTAGCAAGACTAATTACTGATACTAAAACCACCACAATTAATACAACTATTATAGTTATTAATATTGCACTCAACCATGTGCCTCCTCTTTCTTCTTTTAGTTTTTCTCTAAATTTCATTTGTTTTTCCTCCTTATAATTTTATTTCTTTATTTAAATATATTGAGTATATTAATACTTTATCTACTTTAACATTTAAAGCTTTTTCTAAAACTCTTTTGTATATTTCTAATTGCATTCTATATTTTTTGATTAATTCTATTTCATTTTGTACTTTATCTGTTTTATAATCTACTAATACTAGTCTATCATCTTTTGTTATATAATATAAATCTATAATACCTTGTACTAATATATCTTCTTCTATATTTTCATTATATATCTCTTTTGCTGGAATATTAATATAAAATGGCCTCTCTCTTTCAATTATTTTTGCCGTTTTTAATTCTTCCCATATTTTAGTCTTGGTAAAATTATATATCTTTTCTAGATTTACTGCAAGCATTTCTTTAATAGTTATTAATTTTTTTTCTTTTAATTCTTCCAATAGCTTGATTATTCTAGTTTTATCGTAATTTACTTTTTCATTTAATTTTTGCAATACTAAATGCATTAATGTTCCCTTTTCTGATGATGTTAACTCTTGTTCTTCTTCCAAAAATTCTGGTTTATTATATTCAATATTTTCATCTAATTTTTGTAACTCTAATTTCATTGCTTTTATTTTACTAACAGAACTCTTTGTTAATATTTTATTACTTGTCTTGTATTCATATTCCCAATTTAATTTTTCTTTTAATTTTTTATTCTCTTCTACTTCTATCTTTTCTAATTCATTACTCAAGTCTGCATCCATTTGTTTTTCTTTAAATACCGTTTTTAAAAGTTCTTTTTTCTTATATATATTTGTTATTAATATATTACTTAATTTTTCTGTAGAATTCAAATTTACAAGTTCTAGCCAATCCAAATAGCTTGAATATTGACTAGTAATATTTTTATTTATTATATTTTTATTTGATATACTTTCATATGTAGCCAGTATTTCTTCTTTTTTATCTATACTTTTTTTATAGTCTTTTTCTACACCAGTTATTATTAATTTTTCTTTAGCTCTTGTTAAAGCTACATAAAGTATTCTCATTTCTTCTGAAAGCATTTCTATCTTTGACTTATACTTTATAGCATCTCTTGCAAGTGTACTATAGGTTATTCCTTTTTTATAGTTTATATATTTGGGTCCTATCCCTATATCTTGATGTAATAAAATAAGATTTGAATTTAAGTCTTGCATATTAAATTTTTTGCCTGTCCCACTTAAGAATACAACTGGAAATTCTAATCCTTTACTTTTATGAATACTCATTATTCTAACTACATTTTCATTTTCTCCAATCAACTTTGCTCCTGTCATATCTTTGCTACTTAGTTTTAGTTTATCTATAAAACTTATAAAGTTATATAGTCCTTTAAAGCTTGTCTTTTCATATTGTTTGGCTTTCTCAAATAATATTTTTAAGTTTGCAACTCTTAAAGCTCCATTTGGCATTAAACTTACATAGTTATAGTAACCTGTATCTAAATATAGTTTCCATATAAATTCATTAAGTGGCATATATTCTTTATATTTTCTAAATTCTTCTATTTTATCTAAAAATCCTTTTACTTTATCTCTTAAAGTATCCTCCTCTTTTTCTACCTTTATATACTCACACATTGCTTCATAGAAAGTTACTTTTTTTTCTTCTATTCTAATTTTAATAAGCTCATTGTCATCAAATCCGCCTATCATTGATCTTAGTACTGTAACAAGTGCTATATCATTTATTGGATTATCTATAATTTTTAATAAACTCATTATTACTTGTATTTCAATTGAGTCTAGATACCCGTGTACTTGTATCACAAAATACAGGTATATTTAATTTTGAAATTTCCTGCTCATAAATAGGTGCTAGACTTTGAGTAGATCTAAGTAGTATTGCTATATCTTTATATGTAATTTTTCTTAAAGTTTTATCCTTATTTGATACCATATAACCACTATTTATTAATTCATATATTTTTTTTGCTACAAATTTTGCCTCTAACAAAATGTCTTCTACTTTTTCTATTTCCTCTGTATCTTCATTTTCTCCTTTATATATACTTTCTTCATCTTCTTTTAAGTCTATTATATTTAGTTCTGTTTCTAAATTAATTCCTTCTGAATATTCTGAACCTAAGTTTAGATATTCTCCTTCTGTATAGTCAATATCTCCTAGATTTTTACTCATTATATTATTAAATACTATATTAGTTAATGTCAATATATTTTCTCTACTTCTGAAGTTTTTAAATAATTGTATTTTTAAATTTTCACCTTCTTGCAAATTCTCTTTTAGATTATAGCTTTCGTATTTTTCTAAAAATAGTTCAGGTCTTGCCCCTCTAAACTTATATATACTTTGTTTTACATCTCCTACCATAAATATATTATTTTTTCTTGATATTGTATTTAAAATATATTCCTGAACCAAGTTACTATCTTGATATTCGTCTATCAATATCTCATCATATTTATCTTTATATTTATTTGCTGAACTTTCATTTCCAAGTATTTCTAATGCAAAATGTTCAATATCGTTAAAATCCATTATATTTCTATCTTGCTTCGCTTTTGCAAATGCTTCTAAAAATTCTAATACTAAATTTTGTATTTTACTTAAAGTGCCATGCATTTCTTTTATGTCAGTGTTTGCTTCTTCTGAATTATATAGCATAATATTTTGTGTTATCTTTTTAATATCTTCTTTTACTTTATTTCTTACTTGTTTTATTCTATTTTTTATTTCATCTGGTACTTTTTTATCTACTGGAAATCTATCTAATGATAATGAGTTTATTCCTATGTATACACTATCCCAGTCTTTTTGATTATATACTTCTTTTATTTTTCTTATATCTTCTGATAAAGTAACTACAAATTTTCCTGCATCTATATCATATTCTAATTTTCTTAATTCATTTTCTAATTTTAATATTCCATCTTCTAATTCATTTTTTACCTTTTCAAATAGTATTTTCCCCCATATAGTTTGCTCAAAACTCACATCCTTTAAGTTAAACATTTCTATTTTTTCTTTTAACCATTCTCCTGGAAAGGGCGTACTTTGAATAAATGTATATACTTCTAATACTACATCTTTTAATGCCTCATCTCCTCTATAATTTGTATATGTGTCAACTAATTCTAAAAATTCTTTTTCCTCATTTTCATATTTTTCTTCAAATATTTCTTCTAATATTTCTTGCTTTAGTATTTCTATCTCTGTACTTTCTGCAATTTTTAAGTTTGGCGATATTCCTATTTCAAAAAAATTATTTTTCACAACATCTAAGCAGAAAGAGTCTATTGTACATATATTTGCTTTTGAAAGAAGTGTTATTTGTTTTTGAAGATGTGTATTATTTGTATCTTTTTCTATTTCTTTATATATTGTATCTAATATTCTTCCTCTCATCTCTGATGCTGCTGCTTTTGTAAATGTAACTACTAATATTTTATCTATATCTATTTTTTCATTTGTTATTTTATTTATTATTCTTTCAACTAGTACTGCTGTTTTCCCACTCCCAGCAGCTGCTGCAACAAGTATGTTTTGTCCTTTTTCATTTATTGCAAGTAGCTGCTCTTTAGTCCATTTTACTTCTCCCATTTACTAAAAGTTCTCCTTCTATCAATCTATTATTTCAAATATATCATATTATTATTGTTTTTTCTATATATTTTTTTACATATTTGTGATATAATGTATATAAGATTGGCAATACCGCCAATTGCACCCAATGCCTAACACATATTATAAGTGTTAGAAAGTGAAAGGAGAAATCTATATAATGGCTAACCTTTTCTTTGTTGACCAGAAACGGAATTGGTGGACTGTAGCACCGCCAATTGTAGGCACTGACGATGATTCGATCAAGCTTCTCGATCTATTTACCGGGCTTTCTCTTATGCCAAGCAATGTGCTTGCTGTTGCTGCAGTATTTGATACGCCATTCCTTGTCTCTATCAAGGATACTGACAGCTTCCAAATTACAGCAGTTTCTGACAGTACAGTTGTAGACCCTTCAGCTCTTTCTTCGAAGAAACAAGTTCTCCTTTTCCAGCAGCCTAAATAAGGCTGCATCTAGTGCATGGCGAAACAACTTGAAAAAGTCTGTTTCGCCATGTGTGTTTTTTTGTTCAAATTGACAAATCTATTAAATTTATGTTATAATATATTTATCTAGCAATACCGCTAGCAGCAACCTTTTATGCACATAACTGTTATGATGTGCACATTTTGAGAGGAGACATGTAAAATGGACAAAAGCAATATCGGGAACTGCATCTATGTTGGTGGACTTCTTCATTCCTGGTGGATTGCAGAATATCCCAACAACAGCCCGCTCTCTGGCAAGCTGCGGATACTGAAAAAGGCGCCTTATTCCCTGAAGCGGAATTTCGGCCACGCAATTCTCAGCTTCTTCAAAGCACACAGCCCTTACATCATCTGGGAAGACACCCACGGCAACAGATCTTTCAGCATGGCTTTGGATACGAAGCTTGACACCTCTGCGTTGTCCTTCTTGGACTCTCTTTTGTTCCGGATGAGCTAATAGCTCTCCTATGAACAGTCAAACGACCAGCTCACGAAAGTGAACTGGTCGTTTGGCGTTTTCTTTAAGTACTAGTTATTGCAGCCGCAACCACAATTATTTCCACAACCAAAGTTTGTAAATAATAATAGGAATACTATTATAAAGAATAATATCTCACTATTACCTCCACATCCACAACCTCCGAATAATCCACTTAATAGATTATTTCCACAGCCGCATCCGCAGTTTCTTTGGTCTTGACAATTTCTTTGTTCTTCTGGCATAACTTTTCCTCCTTTAATTTAAGGTTTTTAGCTTTTTAAAAGTTTCTACAATATACTATGATTTTTTACTAATTTGTGATACAATAATTTTGTAAATTTAATTTATAGAGGTTATTTAGTTGAAGAATAATATTGAATTGTTATCACCTGCTGGTGATTTAGAATGTGTAAAAGCTGCTGTACAAAATGGTGCGGATGCCATATATCTTGGTGCTTCTTCTTTTAGTGCTCGTGCTAGTGCATCAAATTTTTCTTTAGATGAATTAAAAGAAGTTATTGATTATGCTCATATTCGTAATGTGAAAGTACATTTAGCTCTAAACACTCTTATTAAAAATGATGAATTTTGTGATGCTATTTTTATTGCAGAAAAAGCATATGAATTTGGAATTGATGCAATTATTGTTCAAGATTTAGGACTAGCTGTGTCTCTTATTAATTCTTTTCCAAAACTTCCTATTCATGCAAGTACTCAAATGTCTATACATAATTTAAGAGGTGTAAAAGCTTTGGAACGTATGGGAGTCAAACGAGTTGTTCTCTCAAGGGAACTTTCTATTTCTGAAATAGAATATATCTGTAGAAATTCCAATATAGAAATTGAAACTTTTGTACATGGAGCTCTTTGTATTAGTTATTCTGGACAATGCTTATTTTCTAGTATGGTTGGTGGACGTTCTGCTAATCGTGGTAAATGTGCTCAAGCTTGTAGACTTCCTTATAAGTTACTCCAAAATAATAAAATTATTGATAATGGATATTTATTAAGTCCACGTGATCTATGTGGTCTGGATTTTTTGCCTGCTTTAATTGAATCTGGTGTAAAATCTTTTAAAATTGAGGGAAGATTAAAATCTCCTGAATATGTTGCAACTGTTACAAGAATTTATAGAAAATATATTGATTTATATTTTTCTTCAAATCCTTATGAAATAAATGAAAAAGATAGAAAAGATTTATTACAAGTCTTTAATAGAGGAAACTTTTCTGCAGGTCATTTAGATAAAGAACCTAATTTGAATTTAGTTTTTAAAGAAAAACAAAATAATATGGGTATTTATATTGGAAATGTTGCTAATTATAATAGTAAAAAAGGTCATGTTACTTTAAATCTGAATGACAAAGTTGCTCTCGGTGATTCTATTACTTTTGAAAATGAACCTACTAAATATAGAATTTCTGAACTTATGTTCCAAAATCATAATATTCCTTTTGCTTGTGATAATGAAATTATAACTATTCGGCAGAATGAAAGGCAATATTTCTCCTGGAGATAAAATTTTTAAAATTGCTAGTAAAACTCTTTCTGATGAAGCAGAATTTACTTTTTCTGGAAAAGAGATTAAAAAAGTAAAACTAAATTGTAAGATTTCTATAAAAAAAGATTCTCCTATTAGTGTTTTTATAAAACCTGATAGAGAATATGAACATTACAAGAATGTAAGTATTACTTTAAAGTCAGATATAATACCTTCTGTCGCAATAAACCACCCTATTTCAAAGAAAAAAATTATTACTCAGTTTTCTAAAACGACTGATACTCCTTTTGAGTTTAGTAAAATAGAAATAGATTTAGATGAAGGACTATATATTTCAAAGATAAGTGACATTAATGCTTTAAGGAGAGATGCTTTGAAACGTCTTGAGGAACTAGTTTGTCTTAAATTTACTAGAGTTCCTATTAATTTTAAACAAAGAATTTTTAATGATAAATGTCATAATACTATCAAAACTTCTTTGTGCTTAATGGAGATGAATTCAGCTTTTGATTATTCTAAGCTTGAAGATGTTGATAGAGTATATATTCCTTTAAAATTCTTCGAATACAGTAAATATAAAGATTGTATTAGTGCTATAAATAAAAAATTTGATACATATATTTATTTGCCTACTATTCTTACTTCTAATTATTATAATTTAATATGGAATACAATAAATTCAGCATTAACTCAATATACAATATCAGGTTTTGTTTTTTCTAATATAAGTAGTTTTCTTAAGATAAAAGAACCTGAGTATGAAAAATATGATTTTATTGCTAATTATACATTGAATACTTTTAATAATTATTCTATTCAAGAGCTTTCAAGAATTGGCGTTGATACTGTAACTTTATCTCCTGAATTAAATAAAGATGATATTAAAAATATGAATTCCAATATTGATAAAGAACTTATTGTTTATGGTAGATTAAAAGTTATGAGTAGTAGATATTGTTTACTTGGTCACTCTAACATTTGCTACCCTACTTGTGATTCTAAATGTAGAGAGAATAAGAAATATTATTTGAAAGATAGATTAGGATTTTTGTTTAGGGTTATTCCTGACAATTTTCAAAGTGTAACTAATATTTATAACTCAAAAATCCTTTCTATTAATCCAAATGACTTAAATATTGATTATGCAAGAATTAATATTTTGGAGGAAAATATTGATGAAATAAATAATGTTATATCTATTGTAAAAAGCGGTTCACGTCTTGAAGGTCAAAATTATACAAATGGTCATATGAATAGAAATGTATAGAAAAATATCTCATAGCTTATTCTATGAGATATTTTCAGAGTATTGACAAACCCTAGAAAAATTTTAATGTTTTTCTGGGGTTTGTATATAAAAATATTAAAAATGTTATAGTTAAATAAATCTTTGATTTTTTTATAGCTTTTTTGCCATCAGGAGGAGTATCGCCTGATAGTTTTTTCTGTTTTGTTACCTTAGTAACTATATCTTTCATATTCTGTGTAGCACAAAAATCAGCCATGTATAATTCTGATTTTTTCTATCTATTTATACATTGCATATCTATATCCATGACTTTGCTTTCCTACTATATCTGTTGTGATATTCTTTCTTTGACACATATTAAACACTCCTTTTCTTTTATTTACTTTTGTCACATTTTGTTGTATAATCTACCTCACACTAAAGATAATCATATTTAAGTTTATAAAGTGAGGTGATTACAATGCCTGAAATTGATTTATCTCTAACTATTACAGGTATCATTGCTTTATCTGCAATCTTTTCTCCTATTATTACAGGTATTATTAATAATTATCATGCAACTAAAATAAAAAAAATGGACATGTATGAAACTGCAAAACGTAATGCATTATCAACATTTATAGATTGTGCACAAGCAGCTATTTTAAATTCAACTGATAGGAAAATTATTGATCAATATGTCTGTAGTTTTGATAAGCTTTTTATTTATTTTTCTAATATTTCAGTTGAAACAATTAAGCCTTTTGACCATGCTCGTGGAATATTAGTTGACAATTATAATGATGACAACTATATAAAAGCTAATCATGAATTGTGTAAACTTATTTCTACCTTGTCAGAACAGATAAAGAAAAGGTAATTACAATCAGTAGTACATATGCTCCATATATTGTTCTTACAAATATGGAGTATGTCATTATATCTTCCCCATACTTGCTAAAGTCTTCTTGCAATAATTTGTTGCTATGTTTATTATGTCTCAACAATGCCAAATGGGGTTGTAATCTACTTTTTAATTCTTGCCTTGTTGCTCCAATGTAAACTTTTTATTAGCTATACATTGTGTAACATAGCTTGTTAACCCGCAAGCTATCAACAAAAAAGTTGATTTTTCCTATTCAATAAAAAAGATACATTAAATGCTTATATTTCAAGCAAAATGTATCTTTTTATTTTGGCTGGGCTGGCTAGATTCGAATACCCCAAGAGTACTTCCTCGCTTCGCTCAGGGCGCCGCGTGTCTTCGACCGCTATTCCTTCTTACTAACTAACTCGGTCAAAACAAAAAGCCATAGCTATCGCTATGACTTTTCATTTTGGCTGGGCTGGCTAGATTCGAACTAGCGCATGCCAGAGTCAAAGTCTGGTGCCTTACCGCTTGGCTACAGCCCAATATAATTCAATTTGTACTGTTGATACTATAATTTCTCATTGTTTGAACAGTCTTATCCGCTACATTCCAACATATATCTGGGGTGGAAGATGGGACTCGAACCCACGGTCTCCAGTGCCACAAACTGGCGCG
>CANPCK010000022.1 GCA_947572545.1 uncultured Clostridium sp.
AATAGTAAAAGTCAAAACCAAACTAAACAAAAACTACCTTGATTTCTAGCCATAAAGAGAGCAATTAGTATATATTTTACAAAATAATAATACTCTAAATGGAGTATTTTGTCAACCCCATATGGAGTATTTTTATATAATATTTTTGAGGTGATTTATATGCAGACTAGATTAAAAGAATTAAGAGAAGACCACGATTTAACTCAAGAACAATGTTCAAAAATTGCTTATATATCAAAAAATTCATATATTAGATATGAAAGAGGTGAAAGAATTCCACCTCTTGATACTATAGCACTATTTGCAAAATATTATAAAACTTCAATTGACTACATCTCTAATTTAACTGATGAAAAAACTCCTTATCCACTAAAAAAGACAAACAAAAACGCCTAAACTTAATGTTTAGACGTTTTTGTTTTGATCTAAGGTTGTTCTCCAAGGATTAACTCTATGTCCTTGTATTCTCCATTTCTAAATATTTTAATTTTAATAGTATCTCCTATATTATGTTTGTTTTTTAATTCTGTTATCTCTTCTACTGTTTTTACTTCTTTTCCATCAAATTCTGTTATTACATCTCCTGCTTTTATCCCAGCTTTTTGTGCTGCTCCAAAGTCTTCTACTACTTTAATATATACTCCTTCAACTAGTTTATATCTTTCAGCAGTTTCTTTATTAATTCCCATTCCTTCTATTCCAACATAAGGTCTAATTACCTTGCTATGGTCTATTAATTGCTTTGATATATCTGTTGTAGAACTTATCGGAATTGCAAATCCTATTCCTTCTACTCCATCTCCTGAAAGTTTTAGTGTGTTTATTCCTATTACTTGACCTTTACTATTTACTAAAGCTCCTCCACTGTTTCCTGAGTTAATTGCAGCATCTGTTTGTATAACAGTATATTTTTTATTATCTGATGTAGTTATATCTCTATTTACAGCGCTTATTATTCCACATGTCGCACTTGTTGCTAGTCCTAATGGATTTCCTATTGCCATTGCAAATTCTCCAACTACTACATTGTCTGAGTTTCCAAATTCAGCTGGAGTAAGTCCTGTTTTATCTATTTTTATTACTGCTAAATCTGTTTGATCATCTGTTCCAATAATTTTTGCATCATATACTGTTTCATCATTATATAATTTTACTTTTATTGCACCTGCAGTTGATACTTGATAATAGCTATTTGAAGATGCCGAATTTACAACATGATTATTTGTTAGTATATATCCATCTTCTGATATTATTATTCCTGAACCTGTTGCACTTCCTGTAGATTTGCCAAATATCGAGTTTACACTATATTCTATCTCTATTCCTACTATTGAAGGTAAAACCTTTGCTGCAACTCCTATTGCTGTATCTGAATATTCTGTTAAAGATACTGCTGTAGCATTTACTTGAGTAGTTGTTTGTTTAACATCTTCTTTTTCTTTATTTTGTTCTCCTATCATTTTTTCTTTTATTTCTGGAATACCAAAACATGTTCCAACTACTAGGCTAGCACCAACTATTCCTGATAGAAATGAAACAAATACATTTTTTCCAAATCCTCTACTTTTCCCTTTATAGCTTCCTACACTTTTAAAAGTATTATCATTATTTTCTTCCATTTTCTCCTCCATACAAACTTTTCTTATAGTTATATAGTACTATATATTTGTGAACTAATTGTGACTAAATTGTATTATATAAATGATTTTACCCTAAGTTATAATTTTTAAACTTAGGGTATATTTTTTTCTTCTTTTTTTACTTCTTCTTTAGATTTTTTCTTTTCTTCCTTTTGTGTAATATTATTTTTCTGTATTAAATTCTTAATTAAAATTTTCTTAAGGACTTCTTCTCTCACATCTGCAATTAATACGCCATCCTTAGCTATTGATACTTTTCCTGTTTCTTCTGAAACTACAATGGCTATTGCATCTGATTCCTTTGAAATCCCTATTGCAGCTCTATGCCTTGTTCCAAGTTCTCTTGCTATATCCTTGTCTCCTGCAAGTGGAAGCATACATGCTGCTGCCTTCATTCTACCTCCACTAATTACAACTGCACCATCATGTAATGGTGTTTTTGGTACAAATATATTCACAAGCAATTGTGGTGAAATTTCTGCATCCATTAGGACTCCTGTTGCAATTATATCCTTTATTTCTATATCTCTTTCTATAACTATTAAAGCCCCTGTTTTTGTCTTTGATAATTCAAATGCAGCAATAGCTACTTTGTATATTTCTTCTTTTGTTTTAGCTTCTATATCCTTATCTATCCCAAAAAGTCTTGTTAATTTATTGCTTCCAAGTTCTTCTAATGATCTTCTAAGTTCTGGTTGAAAAAGTACTACTAAAACAACTCCATATGTCATAAAAGCTGTTAATATATAATTTAAAATATTCAGTTGTAAAATTGAACTTAGTGCCATAGCTATAATTATTATTGCTATTCCTCTTAATAACTGTGCTGCTCTAGAATCCTTTACTATTTTAAAAAGTTTTATAAATAGTAACACTACTATTACTATATCCACAATTAATGTTATAAACTTAAATGGATTAGCATATAATTGTTGTGTATAGCTTAAAATTACATTTCCAAAATTCTTTGGTATTCCATTTATAAAATTACTACCCATATATAATTTTCTTCTTTCTTTAAAAAGCTTGTCTATTTATTCATATAATAAATAACATTATATATTAATGATGCAGCAACTGACAATAACATTGCAATTATCATTATTATAATTACTATGTTTCTGATAAATTTCTTTTTATCTATTGGATTTTTTTCTTTCTTCTCTTTTTTATCTTTTTTTTCCATAATTTCCTCCTTATTCTTCCGTATGTCATTTTTTATATCATAAAATCAAATAAAATGCAATAGAGATAAAATAACAAAATTAAAATTTTCTAAACAAGCATAGTTTGTAAGAAATTATAAGTTTTGCATATTATCTCTCTATATCACTAATATTATACAATACTAATTCTTCAATATATAATAAAAACCCTCATTCGTTTGAATAGGGCTTTTACTAATATTTATTAAAGTAATTCTAGTAAAACTATTTCTGCTGAATCTCCTCTTCTTTGTCCTAGTTTTACTATTCTTGTATATCCACCAACTCTTCCTTCATATTTTGGAGCTATTTCATTGAATAATTTTGCTGGTAAATCAACATTTTTTCCTTCACTATTTTTAACTTTGTTTATTTTTGTCATTATTTTTCTTCTTGCATTTAATCTTGAAGGCATATCTTTTTGTCTTTTTTCTGTTATTTCTTCTTTAACAACTTTTAGATATTCTTTACCATTCTTGCTCTTTGCTAATTCTGTAACTTTATTACCTTTACTATCTAGCTTAGCACGTACTACTTTTACTTCAACCTCTTCAAAGTTATCTTTTTCTTTGATTGCAAGTGATATTATACTATCTACTATTGCTTTTACTTCTTTAGCTCTAGCTTCTGTTGTTTTTATTTTACCATTTAATAACAAATCTGTTGTTTGTGTCTTAAGCATTGCCATTCTTTGAGCTGTTGTTCTTCCTAATTTTCTATTTCTAGCCATTTTATATTCCCTCCTATCCGTATTTGTATATATTTCTTAAATTTTCACTAAAATTAGTATATTGCTAGGCGGACAAGATTAAAATCAATGAGACGTGCTTGTGCACGTTGATTTGATTTTAATTGAAGTCTAACAACGCAAGATGCTGATTTTTGTGGAAATTTATTCTTCTTGGGCAAAATCTAAACCTAATGAATGTAACTTATTTGTTACCTCGTCTAATGACTTCTTTCCTAAATTTCTAACTTTCATCATGTCTGATTCTGTTCTATTTGCTAAATCTTGTACAGTAGAAATTCCTGCTCTCTTTAAGCAGTTAAAGCTTCTTACTGTTAATTCTAAGTCTTCTATTGACATTTCTAATACTCTTGCTGTTTTAGATTCTTCCTTCTCCACCATTATTTGTGTATTTTTAGCAGCTTCTGACAAATCTATAAATAGAGCTAAATGTTCTGTTATAACTTTAGCAGCTAAACTTATTGCTTCATATGCTTTTAAGCTTCCATCTGTCCATACTTCTATTATTAATTTATCAAAGTCTACCATTTGCCCTACTCTTGTATTTTCTACTTGGTAGTTTACTTTTTTTACTGGAGTAAATATTGAATCTATAGGTAATACAGATATATCTTGATTATCTTTTTTATTTTTAGATGCAGTATTATATCCTCTACCTTTTTCAACTGTCATTTCCATTGTTAAATGTCCACCTTCTGAAACTGTTGCTATATGTAACTCTGGATTTAAAACTTCGATTGTTCCGTCTGTTATAATATCGCCAGCTGTGACTTCTCCTTCATGTTGGAAGTCAATTCTTATCATTTTTTCTTCGTTGTCATATGATTTGAATCTAACACCCTTTAAATTTACTATTATTTCAGAAACATCCTCAACTACGTTTGGTACTGTTGAAAATTCGTGTACTACACCATCTATTTTAATACTTGTTATTGCACAACCTGGAAGTGATGAAAGCAAAATTCTTCTTAAAGAATTTCCTATTGTTACTCCATATCCACGTTCTAATGGTTCACACACAAATTTAGCATAGTTACTTTGTTCATCCATATTTGTACATTCAATATTTGGCTTTTCGAATTCTATCATTTTTACCTCCTAAATTTTTAAACTACTATTTAGAGTATAGCTCTACTATCAAATGCTCTTCAACTGGAATGTCTACATCTTCTCTAGATGCTAATCTTATTACTTTGCCACTTAACTCACTGGCATTTTTTTCTAACCATGCTGGAACAGGTCTTGAAGCATTTACTTCTACATTTTCTTTAACAATTTTCTTATCTTGTTTAATTTCTCTAACTTTTATTACATCTCCTGCTTTAACTAAGTAAGATGGAATACTAACTTTTCTACCATTAACTTCAAATAAGCCATGATTTACAAGTTGTCTTGCTTGTGGTCTTGAAGAACCATATCCTAATCTATATACAACATTATCTAATCTGCTTTCTAGGATTTGAAGTAAGTTTTCACCTGTTACACCTTTTTTATTTTCAGCCATTTCAAAATATTTTCTGAATTGATCTTCTCTTACACCATAAAAAGCTTTAGTTTTTTGCTTTTCTCTTAATTGGATACCATATTCTGAAAGTTTAGTTTTCTTTTGTCCATGCTCTCCTGGAGCATAATTTCTTCTTGAAATAGCACATTTGTCTGTATAACATCTTGTACCTTTTAAGAATAATTTTTGTCCTTCTCTACGACATATACGACATTGTTCGTCTTTATATCTTGACATGTGTTTTTTACACCTCTTTCTTTTCTAATATTCTATACTCTTCTTCTTTTTGGTGGTCTACAACCATTATGTGGTATTGGTGTTACATCTTTTATAGCACTAATTTCTAACCCTGCTGTTTGAAGAGCTCTTATTGCAGCTTCACGACCAGAACCTGGTCCTTTTACAAATACTTCTACAGTTTTTAATCCATGTTCCATTGCAGCTTTAGCAGCTGTTTCAGCAGCTTGACCAGCAGCAAATGGTGTACTTTTTCTTGAACCTTTAAATCCAAGTTCTCCTGCACTTGCCCAAGAAATAACATTTCCTTGTGTATCTGTAACTGTAACTATTGTGTTATTAAAACTAGAATGAATATGTGCAGAACCTTTATCTATGTTCTTTCTATTTCTTCTAGGTGTTTTTCTTGTTACATTTTTATTAGCCATTTGGTATTATACCTCCCTTATCTTTCTAAACTTTATTTAGCTTTACTTCTGCTTACTAATTTTCTAGGACCTTTTCTTGTACGTGCATTTGTTTTTGTTCTTTGTCCTCTAACTGGTAAACTTCTTCTATGTCTTAATCCTCTATAACAACCGATTTCTGTTAATCTCTTGATGTTAAGAGCTATTTCTCTTCTCAAATCACCTTCAACTTTATAACTTCCATCGATTATTTTTCTTATGCTGTTAACTTCTTCATCTGTCAAATCTTTTACTCTAGTATCTGGATTAATTCCAGCTTCTTTAAGAATTTTATTAGAACTTGCAACACCTATACCATAAATATATGTAAGTCCTATTTCTACTCTTTTTTCTCTAGGTAAATCAATTCCTGCTATACGAGCCATGTTTTAAGTACCTCCATTTTTATTTTCTTTTATAAAATAGATTAAATCTATTCATCTATAAAAAACGAATTAACATTTTCTAAGTAGCAAAGCTACAAGAAACTATAACATTCGCATATTTGTCTAGTATAGAGCTTTTCTTTGTTTACACTCGAAAGTTCCTACTATACAAAAATATATATAAACACAAATTTTGATATATATTACTCATTTTGTAATATACAGCCGCATCTAAATTTGTGCTAATATCTAAATTATATTAAGAAAAGCGATTTCTTAAGAATATGCAATACTCTTAATTGCACTCCTTAAGAAACTATCCTTGTCTTTGTTTGTGTTTTGGATTTTCACAAATTACTCTTATAACACCTTTTCTTTTAATTACTTTGCACTTTTCGCACATTTTTTTTACTGATGGTCTTACCTTCATTGTTTAAACCTCCTTACCTAATTTAAATAATAATTTTCATTTGGTGTCATTATCATTTCAAAGAAATTCCTCAATATGCACCTATTCAAATAAAAAATTCTTATTTAAATGTTAATAGATTGACTTTTGATTATTTTGCTCTCCAAGTAATTCTTCCACGATTTAAATCATATGGTGAAAGTTCAAGCTTAACTTTATCACCTGGTAATATTTTAATATAGTTCATTCTAAGTTTTCCTGAAATATGAGCAAGCACTTGGTGACCATTTTCTAGTTCTACCTTAAAAGTTGTATTTGGTAATGTCTCAACAACAGTTCCCTCAACTTCTATAACATCTTCTTTTGCCAATCTATATTCCTCCTCTTATTTTTAAATTGTTTTTTCCTACAATTAACTAATGTATTATACCTCATTTTTAGAGTATTGTCAATACTTTTGGTTCGTTTTCTGTAACTAAAATTGTGTTTTCGTAATGTGCTGCTAGGCTTCCGATCCTCTGTTACTATTGTCCAACCATCATCTAGTTCAAGTATATCCGGTTTTCCTGCTATTACCATTGGTTCTATTGCTAGAGTCATACCGTTTTTCTATTCTAGGTCCTTTGCCTTCTTTTCCATAATTTGGTATCCCTGGATCTTCATGCATTTCTCGACCTATACCATGCCCTTGAAATTCTCTTACAACGCTATATCCATGTTTTTGTACAAATTCGCCTATTGCATGTGATATATCTCCAATTCTAAATCCTGGTTTAGCATATTTTATCCCTTCAAAAAATGCTTTTCTAGTTACTTCTACTAGTCTTTCTGCTTCCTTACTTCCTTTTCCCACTATAAATGTTCTTGCTGCATCTCCATTGTATCCATTCTTTAAGGCTACTGTATCTATGCTTACAACATCTCCTTCTTTTAGATGTACTCTATTTGAAGGTATTCCATGTATTACTTCATCATTTATAGATGCACATATTGTACTTGGGAAATCAGGTACTCCTTTTTGATAATGAGGATACCCTTTCTGGGCAGGAATAGCCCCATTATCCCTCATAACTTTTTCGGCTATTTTATCAAGTTCAAATGTTGATATTCCTGGTTTAATTGCTTCTTCTATAGCTTTATAAACTAAAGCTACTATCCTACATGATTCTTTTATTAATTCTATCTCTCTTGTTGATTTCAGTTCTATCATTATATTTTACCATTGAAAAAATAATCTTCTTGCTTTGTCAAATCTCAGCCAAATAATCCTATAACATCTTAACATGTCTATGATTATTTACCTCTCTTTCCTAGCAATAATTAGTTCTTTTTTCAACTCATTCTTTCTTTATTTTTTAAGTTTTTGTATTAAATCATTTGCAACATCAGCACCCATTCTTCCTGTCTCTAAACTAACTGTTTCTGTAATTAATACTCCTTTTTGTTCATAATAGTTTACTAATGGGCTAGTTTTTTCTTCATATATTTCTAATCTTCTTTTTATTGCTTCTGGATCAGAATCGTCTTCTCTTTGTTTCAATTTTGATCCACATTTATCACATATTCCTTCAACTTTTGGTGGATTCAATTTTATATTATATGTTGTTTTACATTCTTGATTTGTACAAACTCTTCTTGTTAGCATTCTATCTATAAGTTCTTCTCTTGGTGTAACTAAATTCACTACTAAGTCTACTTTTTTTCCTGATTTACTTAGCATTTCATCTAACTTTTGAGCTTGTTCTATTGTTCTTGGGAAACCATCAAGGATTACTCCATTTTTTGCATCTTCCCATGTCAATCTATCTTCTACCATTGGAACAGTTATTTCATCTGGAACTAAATTTCCACTTGATATATATTTATCAGCTTCTAATCCTAATTTAGTTTTTTCACTGATATTTTTTCTAAATATATCTCCTGTTGAAATTTGTGGAATTCCTATTTCTTTACTTATAATTCCAGCAATAGTCCCTTTTCCAGTTCCTTGTGCTCCAAGCATTAATAAAATCATATAAATACCTCTCTTTTTTATTAAAATATCTAAATTCTGAAAAGATTTAGTACAATGCTAGGCATTTGCTGATGCTGTTAAGGCTTTGCTTTTTACAGCATCAGTATGCAATTTGCTATACAAATTGTATACCTTCAGTAAAACCTCTTTGCAATGTACTTAATATTTTCAAAATTTACTCTAAGAAGCCTTTATAATGTCTCATTACTAATTGTGATTCTAATTGTTGTACTACTTCAAGTGCAACACCTACAACGATTAATATAGATGTACCACCAAATGTTATATCTATACTTGTAAATCTCAATAGCATAGGAAGTATAGCAATTATTGCTAAATATAATCCACCAAACCATGTTATTTTAGATATAATTGATGTTAAATATTCTGTTGTAGGTTTTCCAGCTCTTATTCCTGGAATAAAACCACCATTCTTTTTAATATTATTTGATACTTCTGCTGGATTAAATGTCGCAAAAGTATAAAAGAAAGTAAATGCTACAATTAATATTAAGTATATTAATGCATTTGCTATTGAATACCCTACTGGAACTGCTGATGATGATGTAGCCATTGAGAACTTATATATTACTGCCCAAAATCCAGTTGATGTTGCAATATTTGTGTTAAACATAGATATTATCATTGCTGGAAATGTCAAGAATGACGAAGCAAAGATTATTGGCATTACACCTGCCATAGCAAGTTTTAATGGTATATGTGTATTTTGTCCACCATACATTTTTCTTCCAACAACTTTTTTAGCATATTGAACAGGTACTCTTCTTTCAGCTTGTTGTACAAATACAACTGCTGCAACAAGTATTATTGCACCTATTACTATTCCTAAAACTGTTATTAATCCTGTAGTAGAAAATCCTGAATTTGTAAATACTAAATTCCAAATTGTGATAATTCCACTTGGTAATCCTGATAAAATACCAACAAAAATTATTACAGATATTCCATTACCTATTCCTTTATTAGTTATTTGATCTCCTAACCACATAAGTAGTGATGTTCCTGCAACTAATGATATTACTATTAGAGCTCCTGTCATAAATCCTTCATCAACAAATATTCCTGATTTTCTATATGATAGATATATTCCTAAGCTCTCTATTAATGCTAACACTATTGTAAGCATCTTTGTATATTTATTTAATTTATCCCTTCCTGCTTCTCCTTCTTCTTTTGAAAGTCTTTCAAGTGCAGGAATTACCATAGCCAACAATTGAATAACTATTGATGCTGTGATATATGGACTTATACTCATTGCAAACATTGAAAATCTAGAGAAAGCTCCTCCTGAGATTAGGTCTATCATTCCTGCTAAACCATTTGATCCACCTAGAGCTTGTGATAAGGCTACACTGTTTACACCTGGTACCGTTATGTAGCATCCTAATCTAAATATTACTATTAATAGCAATGTGTATAATATTTTTTTTCTAACGTCTGGAGTCTTTATAGCGTTTTTTATTGTTTGAAACAATTAAACCACCTCAATCTTTCCTCCGGCAGCTTCGATTTTTTCTTTAGCTGTTTTTGTAAATCTTTTTGCCTTTACTTCTAGTTTTTTATCTAAACTACCTGTTCCTAATATTACTATTCCATCATTTATTTTACTTATTATTCCTTCTGCCATTAAGCTTTCTGCAGTAACTTTATCTGCTTTTGATTTATTAAGCATTGTTAATGTAACCTCTACATAGCTCTTTGCATGAATATTAGTAAATCCTCTTTTTGGTAATCTTCTATATAATGGAGTTTGACCACCTTCAAAACCACGTCTTACTCCTCCACCTGATCTAGCCTTTTGTCCTTTATGACCTCTACCAGATGTTTTTCCAAGTCCTGAACCAACACCACGACCAACTCTAGTTCTAGCCTTTTTTTCTACTGCTGGTTTTAATTCTCCTAATTTCATTTTTCCTTTACACCTCCTAATTTCTTTTCTAACAAACAAGGTTAATTTACCTTGGGCAGTGCAATAATCGCGAAGCGATTTTGCACATGTGGACGTCGAAATCTTTGATTTTGTTAACGTCCAATTTTCTTATAATATTTCTTCTACTTTTTTACCTCTTTTTTTAGCTGCTTGTTCAACAGTCATCATATTTGTTAAAGCATTAATAGTTGCATATACAACATTTCTTGGGTTATTTGTTCCAATAACCTTTGTTCTTATATCTTTATATCCTGCAAGTTCTAATACTGGTCTTACACTTCCTCCTGCTATAACTCCTGTACCTTTTGTAGCTGGTTTTAACATAACTCTTGCGCTTCCAGATGTTCCAACAAATTCGTGTGGTACTGTTGTTTCTACTACTGGAACTTCTACTAAGTTTTTCTTAGCATCTTGTATAGCTTTTTTTATAGCATCAGGAACTTCTGCTGCTTTTCCATTACCTACACCTATATGTCCATTTTCGTCTCCTACAACAACTACTGCGCTAAATCTAAAAGTTCTACCACCTTTAACAACTTTTGCAACTCTACTAATGGCAACTACTTTTTCTTTTAACTCATTGTTATTATTATCTTCCATTTATGGGTTTTCCTCCTTAACTTAATTTTTATTAGATCTAAAATTCTAGTCCTCCTTCACGAGCTGCTTCTGCTAATGATTTAACAACACCGTGATATATATATCCACCTCTATCAAATACTACTGTTTTGATATTTTTTTCAATGGCTCTTTTTGCTATTAATGCTCCAACTTCTTTTGCAGCTTCGCAATTAGCATATTTAGTTTTTATTTCTTTATCCATAGTAGATGCTTGTGCTAAAGTAGTTCCAGCTACATCATCTATTACTTGTACATAAAGATTTGTATTACTTCTATAAACACATAATCTTGGTCTTTCTGCTGTTCCCGAAATTTTTGTACGAACTCTTATATGTCTTCTTTCTCTTTCCATTTTTCTGTCTGTACTTTTTACCATTTTTTCTTTTCTCCTTTCTATATATTATATCTGTAAAACAAATCAAAAACAAGTAGTGCTAGGCATTTAAAATCAAAAAAGCGGAGGCGTGCTTTTTGCACGTTGAGCATTTTTTGTATTTTAAATAACAACGCAATACGAAGTTTTTCATTTATTTTATTATTTTTTACCTGTCTTACCTTCTTTACGTCTAATAACTTCATCAATATATTTGATACCTTTACCACGATATACTTCTGGTAATCTCTTTGTTCTTATTTCTGCTGCTGTTTGACCAACCAATTCTTTATCAATTCCTTTAACTATTATTGAATTTGGATTAGGTACGTCAAATGAAATTCCATCTGGTGCTTTATATATTACAGGGTGTGAATAACCTAATACTAAGTTTAAATCATTTCCTTGTTTTTGAACTCTGTAACCAACACCATTAATCTCTAATTCTTTCTTAAATTCTTCTTTTACACCTATTACCATATTATTTATTAATGTTCTTGTTAATCCATGTATGCTCTTCATTTCTGCTTCATCATTTGGTCTAGTAACACTAACTTTATTTCCTTCTATTGAAACAGATAATTTTTCACTCACATCTCTTTCTAAAGTTCCTTTTGGTCCTTTAACTGTAACATGATTTCCTTGAATATTAACTTCAACACCTTCTGGTATTTCAATAGGTTTGTTGCCAATTCTTGACATTTATATTCACCTCTTCTTTAAACTTAATTTTTTCATCTAAATTTGAGTTTAAAATTAGTAGAATGCAAGTAAAACAAATATAAATTTTTGAAATTGTACTTTTGTACATTTAAAAAATTTTTATGTAGTTTAACGTCGCAGACTGCTGATTTTAGGCTCAAATTTTACCATACATAAGCTAAAACTTCTCCTCCAAGTCCTGTTCTTCTTGCTTCTCTATCTGTCATTATTCCTTTTGATGTAGATACTATTGCTATTCCTAAACCATTTAAAACTTGTGGTAAATCTTCCTTTGAAGCATATACTCTAAGTCCTGGTTTACTTATTCTTTTTATACCATCTATAACTCTATTTCCTTTTTCATCATATTTTAGAGCTACTCTGATAGTGCCTTGAACATCACTTGAAATTTCTTCAAATGATTTTATATATCCTTCTTTAAATAATATATCAGCTATAGCAAGTTTCATTTTTGATGCAGGTATATCAACTGTTTTATGTTTGCTACTATTAGCATTTCTTATTCTTGTTAACATATCAGCTATTGGATCTGTTGTATTCATATTTTCTTTATCCTCCTTTCAAAAACTAATGAAAAGCTTCGTTCTACGTCTTCAAATTTCGTTCAAAACCTTTCGACAACCACTAGGTTAGTCTCAAGATTTTTCACTCATTTTCCTAGTATAAGTCGCTTTTGATTAGTTTTACGTTCTAATCAACTTTTTTATTTTAAATATTATTTATTAAATTTGGCTTCAAAATTAGTAAGATGCAAGGCAAACCAATAAAATTTTTTGAAACTATACTCTTGTATGTTGAAAAAAATTTTATGCAGTTTAACGCAGCAGATTGCTGATTTTGATGTCAAATTTTACCAACTGGCTTTTTTAACACCTGGTATTTCACCTTTATGTGCTAATTCTCTAAAGCATACACGGCAAATTCCATATTTTCTAATGTAAGCATGTGGTCTTCCACATAATTTACATCTATTGTATTCTCTTGTTTTAAATTTTTGTGGTCTTTGTTGCTTAACAATCATTGACTTTTTTGCCATAATTGTGTCTCCTTTCAATTAATTTTTGAATGGCATTCCTAAAAGAGTTAATAACTCGTGAGCTTCTTCGTCTGTTTTTGCAGTAGTTGTAAATACTATATCCATTCCTCTTAATTTATCTATTTTATCATATTCTATTTCAGGGAAAATTAATTGCTCTTTAATTCCCATTGAATAATTTCCTTTACCATCAAAAGATGTTGCAGATACTCCTCTAAAGTCCCTAACTCTTGGTAGAGCTACATTGAATAATTTATATGCAAATTCGTACATTTTTTCTTTTCTTAATGTTACTTTGCATCCAATGTTTGCACCCTCTCTTATTTTAAATGCTGCTATTGATTTCTTAGCTTTAGTTATTATTGGCTTTTGACCTGTAATTAAACTTAAATCACTAATAGCATTTTCTAATACTTTTGGATTTTCTCTTATATCCCCTAAACCTATATTTATAACTATTTTATCTAGTTTTGGAACTTCCATAACTGATTTATAGTTAAATTTTTTCATTAATGCTGGAATTACTTCTTTTTCATATTGTTCTCTTAACTTTTCCATAAGTTTTTTCGTCCTCCTTCCTTAACTTTTTATTATTTTAATTTGTTTCCACATCTTTTACATACACGTACTTTTTGATCTTTTTCTATCACATAACCTAATCTTGCAGGCTTATCACATTTTGAACATACCACATTAACTTTACTACTATGTATAGCACATTCTACTGGTATAATTCCACCCTCTTCACCTTGTTTTCTAGGTTTTACATGTCTTTTTCTAATATTTACACCTTTAACAATTACTTTTTCTGTTTTTGGTATAACTTCTAGAACTTCGCCTCTTTTGCCTTTGTCATTTCCTGATAATACATAAACTGTATCACCTTTTTTTATTTTCATAAATTCACCTTCTTCGTTAATTATTGTTCTTATTATAAGTTACAACTAAAAATTTGTATTATTTATTTTTCTCTTATCAAATCAAAAGCGAGTAATACTAGGCATTCGAGAAAGAAATACCGGAAACGTGCTTTTTGCACATTGAGGATTTTCTTTCGATGAATAACGAAGTAATACGAAGCTTTTCATTTGTTCTAAAGAACCTCTGGAGCAAGTGACAAAATCTTCATATACTCTTTCTCTCTTAATTCTCTTGCTACTGGCCCAAATATACGAGTTCCTTTTGGTGTTCCATCTTCACGAATTATTACTGCTGCATTTTCGTCAAATTTTATATATGAACCATCTTGACGTCTTACACCTTTTTTGCTTCTTACTACTACTGCTTTTACAACGTCACCTTTTTTTACAACTCCTCCTGGTGTAGCATCTTTAACAGAAGCAACTATTACATCTCCTATATTTGCATATCTTCTATATGATCCACCTAAACATCTGATACACATAATTTCTTTTGCACCAGTGTTGTCAGCTACTTTTAATATACTTTGTTGTTGAACCATTTAAGGTTTCCTCCTCTCTATTTTTCTGCTTTTTCAAGAACTTCAACAACTCTCCATCTTTTTTGTTTAGATAAAGGTCTTGTTTCCATTACTTTTACTTTATCTCCTATATGACATTCATTTTTTTCATCATGTGCTTTTAGTTTATATGTTCTTTTCATAGTCTTTTTATAAGTACTATGTCTAACGCTTGTTTCAACTGATACTACAACTGTTTTATCCATTTTGTCTGAAGTTACTGTACCAATCATAACTTTACGAAGATTTCTTTCCATAATTCTTAGTTCTCTCCTTTCTTAATTATAATCCACTCAAAGGAATAAGAAACGAGTAATGCTAGGCATTTAAAATCAAAAAAGCGGAGACGCGCTCTTGCACGTTGAGCATTTTTTGTATTTTAAATAACAACGCAAGACGACGTTTATTATTTCTTTGCTAGCTCTCTTTGCCTAAGAACTGTATTAATTCTAGCAATATCTTTCTTTACTTCTTTTATTTTCATTGGATTATCTAATCCGTTAGTTGCTAGACTAAATCTTAATTTAAATAATTCTGTTTTTAATTCACCTAATTCTTTTTCAAGCTCTGGTGAAGACATTTCTGTTATTTTATTAATCTTCAACTTTATCACCACCTACTTTATTTTCTCTTACTACAAATTTTGTACTAACTGGTAGTTTATTCGCAGCAAGTCTTAAAGCTTCTTTTGCTACGTCTTCTGCAACACCTTCTATCTCGAACATTACTCTTCCTGGTTTTACTTTAGCTACCCAATATTCTGGAGCTCCTTTACCTTTACCCATACGAGTTTCAGCTGGTTTCTTTGTTATAGGTTTGTCTGGGAATATTTTTATCCAAACTTTTCCACCTCTTTTGATGTAACGTGTTAGGGCTATACGTGCAGCTTCTATTTGATTAGATCTTATTAATGCTGCACCTGTTGCTTGAAGGCCATATTCTCCATCTGTAACTTGTGTTCCTCTTGAAGCTTTACCTCTATTTCTACCTTTTTGCATTTTTCTATATTTTGTTCTTTTTGGCATTAATGGCATTATTCTTCTCCTCCTTCTGTTCTAGTTTTCTTAGTAGGAAGAACTTCTCCTTTATATATCCAAACTTTAACACCTATCTTTCCATAAGTTGTATCTGCTTCATAGAAACCATAGTCTATATCAGCTCTTAAAGTTTGAAGTGGTATTGTACCCTCTTTATAGAATTCTGTTCTTGCCATATCAGCTCCAGCTAATCTTCCTGATACAGATGTTTTTATTCCTAAAGCACCTGCTTTCATAGCTTTAGCCATTGATTGCTTCATTGCACGTCTGAATGATACTCTCTTTTCTAGTTGTGCACAAATGCTTTCTGCAACTAATTGTGCATTAGTATCAAAATCTTTCACTTCAATTATATCGATTTTTACATCTCTACCTATCATTTTTTGTAATTCTGTTTTTAATGTTTCTACTAGAGCTCCACCTTTTCCTATTACTAGTCCTGGCTTTGCTGTGTAAACATTAACTTTTACTAATTTAGTAGTTCTTTCAATAACAACTTTTGAAATTCCACTAACAAATAATTTTTTCTTTACATATTCACGGATTTTATGGTCTTCTACTAGATAATTAGCAAAATTTTTGCTATCTGCATACCATTTTGAGTTCCAATCACTAATTACACCAACTCTTAATCCATGTGGATGCATTTTTTGTCCCATAACTTATAGTTCCTCCTTTCTATACTCTTTCCTTCAATACTATTGTTATATGACTTGTTCTTTTTCTTATTCTTACTGCTGAACCTTTAGCTGCTGGTCTAATTCTTTTTAGAGTTGGACCTTGGTTTGCATAAATTTCAGCAACATATAAATTTTGGCTATTCATGTTATGATTATTTTCAGCATTTGCAATTGCTGATTTTAATAGCTTTTCAATAGTTTCTGAAGCTATCTTTGGTGTGAATTTTACTATTGCTAATGCTTCTTGCACATCTTTTCCTCTAATTAAATCTGCAACAATTTTTACTTTTCTAGCTGAAATTCTTGCATATTTAAGAGTTGCTCTAGCTTCTAAGTTTGCTATTTCTTCCATTTTAGCTAAACCTCCTTATATTAATCTTATTTTTTAACGTTTGATGCTTTTTCTCCTGCATGACCTTTAAAAGTTCTTGTAGGAGCAAATTCACCTAATTTATGTCCTATCATTTCTTCAGCAATATATACTGGTACATGTTTTCTTCCATCATGTACAGCTATTGTGTGTCCTACCATTTGTGGATATATTGTTGATGCTCTTGACCATGTTTTTAATACTTCTTTTTTACCTGAGTCATTCATAGCTTCAATTCTTTTTAAAAGCTTTGGCTCTATAAAAGGCATCTTTTTGCTTGATCTTGACATTAAAGTTTTTCCTCCTTTCAGGAAATTTTTACAATTTCACTTCATTCAATTGTATAAGTTATCCGTAACACTCGCACAGCTCGCTAACGGCTTATTTTCTTCTCTTAACAATAAACTTATCTGATTGTTTATGTTTTGCTCTAGTCTTATATCCAAGAGCTGGTTTACCCCAAGGAGTAAGTGGTCCTGGACGTCCAACTGGCGCTCTACCTTCTCCACCACCATGAGGGTGATCTACTGGGTTCATAACACTACCTCTTACAGTAGGTCTAATTCCCATATTTCTCTTTCTTCCTGCTTTTCCAAGTTTTACATTTTCATGGTCAGCATTTCCTATTGTTCCTATTGTTGCTCTACATTTAACTGCAACTAATCTCATTTCTCCTGATGGAAGTCTTACATGTGCATATTTTCCTTCCTTAGCCATAAGTTGAGCTTCTTGACCAGCTGCTCTAACCATTTTTCCACCTTGACCTGGATTTAATTCTATATTGTGTATCATAGTACCAACAGGTATACTTTCAATTGGCATACAGTTTCCTGGTTTTATATCAGCTTTTTCTCCTGATATAACTTTGTCTCCATCTTTTAATCCTTGAGGAGCAAGTATATATGCTTTTTCCCCATCTTCATATTCTAGTAGTGCTATATTACTACTACGGTTTGGATCATATTCTATACCAATAACAGTTGCTGCCATATTATCTTTTTTACGTTTAAAATCTATTATTCTATATTTTTGTCTGTTTCCTCCACCTTGATGTCTAACAGTTATTCTACCATATGAATTTCTTCCTGCATTTTTCTTTTTCTTTGCAAGTAAAGATTTCTCAGGAGTCTTTTTTGTGATTTCTTCAAATGTAGAAACTGTCATATTTCTTCTTGAAGGTGTATAGGCTTTGAATCTTTTTGTTGCCATTATTATCTTTCCTTTCTCGGACTTATGAAAAACTTCGTACTTTATGTCTAATTTTCACTTCGTAATTTCTCAACGTACCCTCGTACGCCTCCGAATTACTTGTTCAATTATCCACAAATTACTCATTTTTGATAATTCCTCTATTCTTAAATATTTACGGATTTTTTCCTGCTCCGCATACAGATATTCTTTATTTTCCCAGTTTTTTCTGGATAATCTTATTTTTCATTTCAATTCTAACAAGAATTAGTATATTGCTAGGCATTTCAACTCAAAAATGCGGAGACGTGCTTGTGCACGTTGAGCAATTTTTGTATTTGAAATAACGATGCAAGATGCTGGTTATTGTTAGAATTAAGCACCCATGAACTCATCTATTGAATCCTTATATTTCTTAGATACCTTAACTTCTTTTCCACCTTTAGCTAAATATGTTTTATCTTGTGGGTTTGTATCTATTGTAACTATTGCTTTTTTCCAGTCAGGAGTCATACCTGTATGAGCTCCAACTCTTTTTTGTTTTCCTTTTACAGAAATTGTATTTACTTTTAATACTTTAACTCCAAAAAGTTTTTCAACTGCATTAGCAATTTCTATTTTTGTAGCTTTTTTATTAACTTCAAAGGTATACTTTCCATTTTGTAATTCACTACTACTTTTTTCTGTTACTATTGGTGCTTTTATAATTTCTTCTGCTCTCATTATGCGTACACCTCCTCTAGTTTCTTTATAGTATCAACTGTAACTACAAGTTTTGTGTATTTCAATAAATCATAAACATTTATTGTATTAACTAGACTTGTTTTTACTCCTTCGATATTTCTTGCTGATTTTTGAACATTCTCATTTTTTTCTGGTAAAAGTATTAATGCTTTTCCTTCTACTTTTAAGTTTGATAAAGCACTTACCATTTTCTTTGTTTTAATTTCGTCAAATGTTAATTTGTCAACAACTACTAATTCATTTTCTATAACTTTTGAGCTTAATACTGATTTAACAGCTAATCTTTTTTCTTTCTTATTTACTTTATAAGTATATGAACGAGGTTTTGGACCTAAAGCAATTCCACCTTTAATCCATTGTGGAGAACGAGTGCTTCCTTGTCTTGCTCTACCTGTTCCTTTTTGTCTCCATGGTTTCTTACCACCACCAGAAACTTCTGCTCTTGTTTTTGTACTTTGTGTTCCTTGTCTTTGATTTGCTAAATAATTTACAAGTACACTATGAACTATATTTTCATTTGGTATAATTCCAAATATTTCTTCATTTAAGTCTAAAGTACTAACTTTTTTTCCTTCTATATCATAAACATCTATTTTTGGCATTTATCTTTCCTCCTTCCTTTCTATGCTGATTTAACTGATTTCTTTATTTTTAGTATTGCACCTTTAGGTCCTGGTACACTACCTTTTACTAATATTACATTTTTGTCCATATCTACTCTTACAACATCTAAATTTTGAATTGTAACAGTTTCACATCCTGTATGTCCTGGAAGTTTTTTACCTTTGAAAACTCTTCCTGGAGTTGATGTAGATCCCATTGATCCTGGTCTTCTATGATACATAGATCCATGTCCCATTGGTCCTCTGTGTTGTCCATGACGTTTAATAACACCTTGGAATCCTTTTCCTTTTGTAGTACCTTGAACATCTATTTTATCTCCTTGTTCAAAAACATCTGCTTTGATTTCATCTCCTACTTTTACTTCTCCAACATTATCTAATCTAAACTCTCTTAAATGTTTTTTTAATGTAAGTTTTGATTTAGCAAAATGTCCTTTTAAAGGTTTGTTTACGTGTTTTTCTTTAACTACTCCGTAACCTAATTGTATACTGTTATATCCATCTGTTTCTACTGTTTTTACTTGTGTAACAGTACATGGTCCAGCTTCTATAACTGTAACAGGAATAACTAATCCTTTTTCATCAAATATTTGTGTCATTCCTACTTTTTTTCCTATAATTGTCTTATTCATTTTTTGTTTTCCTCCTAAGCTATTGGCTGATATTTTATATTTCATTTTAATTAAATGCTATACCAGCTTGGTCTTAAAATTACTTAAATAATTATAATTTCATTTCTATATCAACACCAGCAGGTAACTCTAATTTCATTAGGCTATCAACTGTTTTTTGTGTTGGGTAGAAAATATCAATAACTCTTTTATGTGTTCTCATTTCAAATTGTTCTCTTGAATCTTTGTATTTGT
>CANPCK010000023.1 GCA_947572545.1 uncultured Clostridium sp.
CAGTATTTTAGATGTATCTGAGGCTTTTATTTTAAATGGAGCTTCTAGTGGTTCAGCAGATTACCTAAATAATGAGCTTACTTCTATTTTGAAAGATTGCACTCCTGAAAAGAAAGAACTTATTTATCAAATTGCTACTATAATTTCAGAAGAAAAGGATACATAAAATGTAAAAACCAAAGCCAAAAGGCACCCAGCATAAGCTAGGTGCCTTTTGGCTTTTGCAAGTTAGCCTTGCATTTTGTTTTGGTTAATTTACTTCACATTTTTGGCATACTATTACATTTTCGTGAGCCGTTCCTGCACTCTTTCAATAAGGCTTGCCAATTCCTCTTTACTCATACCGTCCAGTATCTCGTCTGTTACAATGGTTTTTACGTTATAACTTTCTCGTACCTCTTCGCTGCTAAGGCAGATCCACGGTTTTCCTTTACTCCCATCGCACCCTTCAATAAGGATTTTCATATTAGATTTCGGAGTAGCTTCAGGGCGCACCGCAAGACTAGGGCTCCACGTGTCGCCGTCCGAGCGATACAAGGTATTGGCGTACACGCAACCTCTGCTCACATAGAACACGCCGAAATACGCATAGTTACTATCAATATAGACACAGCGCGAAGCGACAGCATAGCTGATCCCCAAGTCTTCAGGATTTTTAAACATTTTATTCATACATTTCAGGAAATTATGCAGTTCTTTATGGGATCTGAAAGTATATCCCTTCTCATCAAGTCCCACTGCATGAAGACCTTCAAACATCTCTAGATTGGAATATTCCTTTCTTGCTTTGACATCTGCCAATTCAAATAGATTGTCATATCCTTTTTTTCCTTTCAAAAAGATTTTTCCTTTTGTTGGCGGTCCCCACCAAACATATCTTTCTCCTTTTCTTTTTACAAGCCGGAAAAGAACTTCTTGCCCTTCTCGGTATTTGACCTGGAAATAATCACCTTCTTTGACAATTCCTTGGTCCAGCGCTTTTTGGTAGTCCATACTATTTTGTCCTTCCACAGTTTTCATCTCCTTTTTAGTTATGTGTGTGTTTGCTAACTGGGTTTGCTATGGATTAATACACCAATTTTTCTAAATAAATCTCCCCTTTCTTGTCTTTCCAATAAATCGGCTATAGACATTTTAGATTTGTATCCTTTTAGATTATATCATGTTTTTATGTTGATTGCAATTTTCCTTCTTTTTTCTCATTATTATATTTAGTTCAAATAATAAAGGAAATATATATATTATTAAATTATCTTATTCTTTACAAGCTCATTTAATACAATTATAAACATTGCATGTGCCCAACCAAGTCCTATTACCCATGCTGACCTCATTGTGCTATTTTCAACTTGTTCTGCTAAGAATCCGATGTTCTGTGCTTGTAGCTACTACAAAATCAAAGCATTCTTTTGCTTTTTTATAGTCTTTTGCTTCTATGTAGTATAATGACATCCATAATGTTGATATAACCCATGGTCTTTCATTTGTGTAATGGTCATTTTCAAATCTTAAATATCCTCCTGTATATGTCCTTAAGTTCATATTTATTCTTTCTATTGTGTTTGTTATTTTCTTTTCATTTGGTGAAAACATTTTAAATGGTACTATTATTCCTAATATACTTATATCTAATCTTTTGTCTTCGTCATTCCTGACAAAGCTTTTTTTGTCTTCGTCATAAAATCTTTCTAATACATAATTTTTTAATTGCTTTAGTTGTCTTTCTATGATTTCTTGTTGTTTTGTAATTGTTTCCTGTCTTAGCCTATTTTCTTGCATATTCTCTGTCAATTCTTTATATATATTCTGCATTGCTTCATATGCAGCAAATATACTAGCTAACGAATATATACTCACTCCTTCATACATTTCCCATAGGTCATAACTTATTCTCATTTCTTTTTTGTTTTCTATTACATCTTCTACATATTTTTCTAGAAATTTAACTGCTTTTTCTGCCATTTTTAGGTTATCTTTTAGAAATTTTATCTCTTTTGTTCTTATATAATGGTCATATATTCCATATACTATGTTTGCTGTCTCATCTATTTGATATCCCCAACATGGAGCAAGTGTACAGTCTGAGAAGAATCTTTGCTCCCACATTCCATTTTTTGATTGTGTATTTTTACAAAATACTTTATAAAATTTCTCAGTGTCTTTTTCCATATTTAATAGGTCTAGCGCTTTTGTCATATACAAAGCATCTCTTGGCCAACAATATGAATATCTTCCACATTTTGAGAATTCTTCGTCTATTTCCATTGCTGCTGACATTCCTCCTGTAGTACTATTTGTAAGTAATGGAAATAGAAGTATTGTTCTATTATAGATATTCTTTATTGCTTCTTTATATGAGTTCCCTTCTAAAGTAACTATAGAATGTGACTTTACATATTTTTTCCAATATTTTTTTACGTTTTGTAATTCTTTTTCTACATCTATTTTCCTTATCTGTTCTATTTCTTCTTCTATTTCTTCAATCTTGTTTTTTTCTTTGTTGTCACTAATAAATATACAAATACTAAATTCTTTTACTTCATTTGGTTTTAGTGTTCCTAAATCATAGCTTATAGCACCTGTACCAGACATTCCTATGTAGTCTTTGTCTTGCAGAATTCCACTCCAAATTGTTTCTTCTGTTCCATGTATTTTATATGAGTTTAATTTTATATCATTTGAAATAAAAGCCATATTATAATCATGCGTATATTGAAGCATTCCATTCTCAATTACTTTAGTACTAGTAAAGTTATTACTATCGCTTATCATTTTAGAATGAACTAAAAATTTTATATCAAGTGGTATGTCGTGTTCATTCATAAAAGTATATTTTCGTATTATTGTATTTGTTCCTATAGATACAAAGTCTGTTTGCATCATTCTTAAGTTAAAATATGTGTTTTTTATTTCTGTTTTTAATACATTTGTATCTTCTATATAGTGTTGCATATACACATTATTTATATCATTGTGTAAGTATATTAGGTTTGAATCATTTATCTTTACTCCTACATGTAAAAATTCTATATATTGTCTAAAGTCTATGTTTGGATAACAAATTCTAACTATTTCTCCTTTTTCTGTTAGTCCTACTTTTAATTCTTTATTTCCAATAAATGCATCATTTAAATATGTTTTCAATTATTATTACCTATTCCCTTCTAAAATATATCCTTAGTTTGAAAAAGAATGCCGTTCTGTGCTAGGCATTATTTTTAATGATTGCAATTTGCTAAAGCAAATTGCATACTGATGCTGTAACAAGCATAGCTTTAACAGCCTAAGCAACAACGCAATACGAAATTTATTTTCGAAATTATTCTATAATACTTACGATAATCTTCTCTATTTCCTTTAATTTTAAAGTTATACTGTTTATATCTGTTTCGTTTGTATCTTCTGTTAGTATTTCATTTTTCAAAATGTCTTCCATATCTGTTACTTCATCTCGTAACATCTTAACTTTATTAATAATTTCTATTCTCTGTGCTCTTTTTACTGATTCTAAGTCTAGTCTTCCTTCTAAATTTACTTTATTATTCTCTAAAGTATATATTTCTCCATATTTAGGTATTGTTACTGGTATCTTAGCTTCTTCTAAGATTTTCTCTCCTAACTCTTTTTGAGAATTCTTTTCTCCATGGACTAATATAATCTGCTTTGGTTTTTGAATAAAAGAATATATAAAATTTAAAAGCCATTCTTGATCTGCATGCCCTGAATACCCCTCTATATATTCTATTTTAGCATTTATAGCAATTTCTTCTCCAAATATTTTTACTCTTTTAGCTCCTTCTACTATTTTTCTTCCTAATGTTCCTGGTGCTTGATATCCAACAAATAATATTGTGTTATTTGTGTTCCATAAGTTGTGTTTTAAATGATGTTTTATTCTTCCTACATCACACATACCACTTGCTGATATTATTATACATGGTTCTCCACTTTCATTAAGTGATTTTGATTCTTCTGGTGTTCTTGTAAACCTAAGTCCATTAAATTCTAATGGGTTATCTCCTCTTGCTATTTCTTCTTTTACATCTTCATCAAATAACTCTTCATTTTGTTTAAATACTTCTGTTGCTGATATTGCAAGTGGGCTATCTACATATACTGGTGTTTCCATTAATAATTTATATTTGTTTATAAAGCTATCATCTTCTGTATTTTCCTTTATCTTGTTTAATTCATAAAGTATTTCTTGTGTTCTTCCGAACTGCAAAAGATGGTATTACAACATTCCCACCTCTTCTAATAGTGTCATATACTATATTCAAAAACATTTCTGCTTTGTCATCATTTCTCATGTGTAATCTGTTTCCATAAGTAGATTCCATCACTAGATAGTCTGCTGTTTCTATCATTGTTGGTGATGCTAAAAGTGGTATATCATTATTTCCAAGATCTCCTGTGAATACTATTTTTTCTTCTTTTCCATCTTCTTTTACCCAAATTTCTATTATTGCAGAGCCTAACATATGTCCTGCATCATTATATCTAACTATTATATTTTCATCTATTTCTACGAGTTCACTATAGTTAACTTTTTTAAATAATTCTAAGGATTTTTCTGCATCTTCTGCTGTATATAATGGAGGATAGCTTGTTTTTCCTTCTCTTTTCCTCTTTCTGTTTTTCCATTCTACTTCCATTTCTTGTATATGCCCACTGTCTGGTAGCATTATTTCACATAAATCACATGTTGCTTTTGTTGCATATACTGGATTTCTATATCCATCTACATATAGTTTTGGTATTCTTCCTGCATGGTCTATGTGTGCATGTGTAAGTAACACAAAGTCTATTTCTTTTGCATTAAATGCAAATTCATCATAGTTTTTGTCCTCTTCTTTTGCTGTTCCTTGAAACAACCCACAATCTACTAAAAATTTTTTTCCGTGCTGCTTCTACTAAAAAGTTTGAACCTGTTACGCCTTGTGATGCTCCTAAAAAAGTTATTTTCATTATTTCCTCTTTCCTTTCTCAATGTTTTATTATTTAGATATTATTAATTTGTTTTTACTATTATTTTATGAATAACTTAACCTTTTTCTTTCCTTTTACTTGTATATTTTTAGTATTTTTTATCTCAAATGCATATTCTGGTATTTTTCCATCATATATATTTATTTCTATTATATCTCCATCATTTATTGCTTGTATACTTACATTTTCTAAATTCATTATTCTACTTGCAAGCATTGGTTTTATTATTTTAATATCTGTTTCTAATTCTTTTGTAATTGGATTTAAAAGTTTTAATTCATATAGCTTTTCTATTACTTTTGTTTCAATTCTTTCTCTTTCTTCTGATAATTCTTCTATATCCTTTATAAAATTTTCTTCGTCAAATACAATAAAATTGTAATATCTTAAAATCCAAAATAGTTCTATTAATTCTTTTTTTTGCTCTAATGTTTTTATTTCGTCTACTCTTTCTTCTAATAGATTTATGAATATTTTTTGTATCTCGATTTTATATTTTTCTTTATTTCTAGAAGTTTTTGCTTCTTTTAGTAAGTCCACATTTTTTTCTAATTCTTCTTTTCTTTTTACATAACCATTAGCATCAAGTAAATTATTGCATTCTTCTATTTCATTTAATGCTTTTTTTCTTTCTTTTTTTATCGTACCTAATAAATTGCCAACACTGAATATTTTTTTGTACTCTGATAACTTTGCATTCCTTTTCTCAAATTCTTTTGTAAGAAGTGCTTCATCATTTATCATTTTATCAAATTTTTTTATTTCTTCAGCTTTTTTCTTTTTTATAGTTGTAAGTTCTATTACTAAACTTTCTTTATCTCTTAATCTTTCTAATTCCTTATCATCCCACGCTTTTTCTTCTAATAGTCTAGTTTTTTCACTCTTGTTTCTTTGAACACATACTATTATAGATATCCTATAAATTAGGTTTAATAACTTTTCTATTTCACCTTTATTATATTCTTCTTCTAACTTATTTTTTAATTTTTCTAATAATTCTTTCTGATTTTCAAGTTTCATCCAATTATTTAAAAATTCAAAGCCTAAAAGTATTTGTAGGTTCTGATATATTAAATTGCAATCAATGTTGCTTATTTCACTAGGTAATGTATTCCAAGACCATGCATTAAAGTCTCTTATTATTTCAATATTGTTTATATCTCGTCCTTCATTTAGTAATTCTGGAAGTGCTATCCTAATTAAGTTATATTGTTCGTCTAAATACATTTTTGTGTCATTCATTTTAAATAGTGCATATAGCATTGCTTTTTCTGTTGGTATTAACCTTATTGTTTTCAAATATGTGTCTACTTTACTTGTTATTCCTTCTTTTAAAAATCTTTGTCCTTCCTCTGTATTTGCATTTACTATTTCTATTGATGTACACATTTCTATTATCTTTATTAAGCATTCTACATATTTGTTCTTATTTTCTACATTTACTTTTATTTTTTCATAGTCATTATATGAGCTTGTTATTTTATACAGCGTACTAAGTAGGAGATTTTTTACATCTCCTGAGAATTTCTTTTTATTTAATACCGTTTCTAACTTGTTATTATTACTTTGGAATCTCGATATTATATCATTTGTTCTCATTTTTAAGTCCTTTCTTAAAATTTATTCTTCTGTACTTTCTTCCATTTCTGGCTCTGGATTAGATTTTAACTCTTCCCATCTTTCTTTTGACATTAATACTTCTCTTGGCTTACTTCCTTGGTATCCTGATATTATTCCTCTGTCTGTCATTTGATCTATAATTCTTCCGTGCTCTTGCATATCCAACTTTTAATCTTCTTTGTATAAATGATGTTGATGCTTGTCCATTTGCTATAACTTCTTCTATTGCTTCTTCTAGTCTTGGATCTACATCGTCATCATCTTCTTGTTCACTTATTTCTTTATCTGTTTTGTTTGCTTTTTCTATTGTTTCTATTATGTCTTCATTATATGTAGTTTCTCCATCTCTCTTTAAAAAGTCAACTATTTTCTCAACTTCTTGATCTGACACAAATGTTCCTTGTACTCTTGTAGGTTTTGATACCCCTGTTGGATAATATAGCATGTCTCCTTTTCCAAGTAACTTTTCTGCTCCTGTCATGTCTAATATTGTTCTTGAGTCTATTTGTGATGATACTGCAAATGCTATTCTTGATGGTATATTTGCTTTAATAAGACCTGTGATTACATCTACTGAAGGCCTTTGTGTTGCTATAACTAAGTGCATTCCTGCTGCTCTTGCTTTTTGTGCTAATCTACATATTGCATCTTCTACATCTTTTGCTGCTACCATCATAAGATCTGCAAGCTCATCTATTATTATTACTATTTGTGGCATTTTTATGTTTTGTTCTTCTTCTGTTGTATTTGCTTCTAGTGCTTTGTTATATCCTTTTATATCTCTTACACCTTTTGCTGCAAATTTTGCATATCTGTCTTCCATTTCTTGAACTGCCCATGCAAGTGCTCCTGCTGCTTTTCTTGGGTCTGTTACAACTGGTATAAGTAGATGTGGTATACCATTATATACTGATAGTTCTACAATTTTTGGGTCTACCATTACTAGTTTTACTTCACTTGGTTTTGCTTTATATATAAGACTTGTTATTAGTGTATTTATGCATACACTCTTTCCTGATCCTGTACTTCCTGCAACAAGTAAGTGTGGCATTTTTGCTATATCTGCAATAACTCGAGAACCACTTACATCTTTTCCAAGTCCCATTGATAGTTTTGATTCTGCTGTTACAAATTCCTCTGAGTCTATTACATCTCTTAAATGTACCATTTCTGTGTCTTTATTTGGTATTTCTATTCCTACAGCTTGCTTTCCTGGTATCGGTGCTTCTATTCTTATACTTTGTGCTGCTAAATTTAATGCTATATCATCTGCTAAATTAGCTATTTTACTAACTCTTACTCCTTCTGCTGGTTTTAATTCATATCTAGTAATTGCTGGTCCTACTGCTACATCTTCTACTTTTGCTGATACTCCAAAACTATATAATGTTTTTTGAAGTTTTAATGCATTGTCTGTTATTACTTTCTTTTCTGTTTTTGCTTTCTTTTCTCCCACTTCTAATAGTGCTATTGGTGGAAATTCATAGTTTTGGTCTTCTACAACTTGTGCATGTTCTAATTGTAATACTTGCTTTTTGTTATCTTCTTTTTCTTGTTCTGTTTCCTTAAATAGATTTGCTTCTATATAGTCTGGATTTTTTTCTGGTTCTATTTCTTCTATTTTTAATTGCGCTTTTGTTTTCTTTTCTTCATATTCAACAGGTATTTCTTGCTCAAATGTCTTTTCGTCTTCTTCTCCTCCGATTTCTCCTAATTCCCTTAAAACTGAGTGTGGTTTTTTCACTTTTTTCTCTTTTGGTTTCTTTTCCTTTTTTACTTTAGGTCTAACTATTTCTTCTTCATCTTCTTCGTCTTCATATTCTCTTGTTTCTTGAAGTCTTGTTGAAATTTTATCTATTAATTCAGCTGGTTTTATTCCAAATGTAAATATTACAAGTAGGATAGTCGCTCCAACTAATAAAACATTTGCTCCTATTGGTCCTACTAATTTTGTCAAAGGTACTGCAACAAGAGCTCCAAAAACTCCTCCTCCAATATTATCTTCTCCCAAATCATAACTTTCTGTTACTATTTTTGAAAACTCATCATTTATATTTAATAATTTATTATCACCTGAAAATTGCATAGATGTCATAAATGCACATACACATAGTATTATAACTAAATATTGTATCATTTTTGGCATGACAAATTCTTTCTCTTCTTTTATAAGAGAAATACCTATTATAAATGTTCCTATTGGTACTAAATACTTTATCCATCCCATAAGTCCACCTAACATTGGACTTATTTGTCTTCCTATATACCCTGACTGCATATATATTAATACAGCTAAAAGTATACTAATTATCATTATAACTATCGCATGTACATATGCGTCTTGCTTCTTTTTTCTTTTTTTTGTTACTTTCCTTCTTTTCTTAGCCATTTGTATTATCATTCCTTTTTATAGCATATCATATTTATACATTTTATATTGTATCATTGTGATTTTTAAATTGCAATGTTTTTGATAAAATTTACCTTTTTCTTTCTTGCATAAGATATACACATTTTGATGTTATGTTGTTTGGAGATATTTTTGATAAAATTCTTAGTATCTTTATGTGTATTCCTGGTACTATCATAAATTTTCCTTTTAGCATTTTGTTTATTGCATATTTTGCAACTTTTTCACTACTTAATGAGTGTAGATTAAATTTTACTCCTGCTACATTATTAAAGTTTGTATTTACTGGTCCTGGGCAAAGCAGACTTAATTTTACATTAGATTTTGATTTTTTTAATTCTGCTCTTATTCCTTCTGTTAATCTTACTACATATGCTTTTGATGCATAATAACTTTCCATAAGTGGTCCTGGCATAAATCCTGCAATTGATGCAACATTAAGTATATGTCCTCTATTTTTCTTTACCATGTCTTTTAAGTATAATTTTGTTAATATATGAACTGCTGTTATATTTGTATTAATTAGGCTTATTTCTTTGTCTAAGTCTGTTTCTATAAAGTTTCCAAATGTTCCAAAACCTGCATTATTTATTAGTATATCTATATCTTGTGCCATTTTATATAGTCGTTTACAGTTTTCTGGATTTTCTAAGTCCATTGGTATTATTTCTATATTTTTTCCTTCTAATTTTTCTCTTGCTTTTTCTAGTTTTTCTTTATCTCTTGAAACTAGTACTAGATCATATCCTCGTTTGTCTAGTTCTCTTGCCATGTCTAGTCCTATTCCTGATGATGCTCCTGTGATTAATGCTTTCATTGTCAAGCCTCCTTTTATACTTTAATTCAATATACTAACTTTTATACAAATTCTTCCCAGACTAGATTAGCAAGGTCTAATCCTTTTGGTGTTAGCTTAATATAATTTCCGTCTATTTCTATTAGTTCTTGATTTACAAGCTTATCTAATTCTTTTCTGTATTCAAATATTGGATTTTCTCCAAATTTGTTTTTATATAGATTTATATTTATTCCTTCTATTTTTCTTAGTCCAAGTAGCATATATTCTTTTGTTTTTTCTTCTTTTGTTTGGATTTCATGTATTGTTATATTATTTACAAATTCATTATTTTTTATGTTTTTGATATATTCCTCTATATTTTCTGTATTTGAATATCTTTTATTTTCTAAATATGAATGTGCTGCTACGCCAATTCCGAATGTATTCTTTTTGTTCCCAACAATCACTATTGTGCCTTGATTTATATTTTTCTTTTGCAAAGTTTGAAATTTCATAATGCATATATCCTTTTTCTTCTAGCATTTTTTTTACTTTCCAATACATTTTTCTTTCTAGTTCTTCTTCTGGAAGTTTTAGTTCTCCTTTATTTATCTTTTCAAATAGTCTTGTGTTTTCTTCTAATATTAATGAGTATATTGATATATGTTCTGGATTTATTTTGATTATTTCTTCTAATGTATCTCTTAACATTTCTAGACTTTGATTCGGAAGTCCCAACATTAAGTCTATATTTATATTTGAAAATCCTATTTTTCTTGCAGTCTTATATACTTCTAAAAATTCTTCATAACTATGTATCCTTCCTATTTCTTTTAATAGTTCATTTTTTGTTGTTTGAAGTCCAATGCTTAATCTATTTATTCCTGCTTTTTTATATTCTTTTAGTTTTTCTTTGTCTGCTGTCCCAGGATTTATTTCTATTGTAATTTCTGTTTCTTTTTTTGTATATGGCATTATTTCTTTTAGGATTTTTGATATACTTTTATTACCTAAAATAGATGGAGTTCCTCCACCTATATATATTGTATCTATGCTATATTTACTTAAATCTCTATCTCTTATTTCTTGTATGACTGCTTGTACATATTCTTCATATAATTCTTTTTTATTTGAATATGATACAAAGTCACAATAATAGCACTTTGCTTTACAAAATGGTATATGTATATATATTCCAATGGATTTTTTTGGCATTTTTTATTCCTTCCCCTAAGTTTTCAAAAGAATTAGTATAGTGCTAGGCATTTAGAAGTAGAAATACCAGAGGCGTGCTTTTGCACGTTGATGCTGAGGCTGTTAAGGCTTTGCCTGTTACAGCATCAGTATGCAATTTGCTTTAGCAAATTGTATTCCTCTATTTAAATAACGATGCAATATGCTGATTATTTTGAAAACTTTATTCCTCTGATATTTCTATAATCCTTCTAAGTCTATGATTTACTCCTGATTTTCCTATTGGATCTGATAGCATTTTACCAAGTTCGTCTAATGTTGCATCTGGATTTTCTAATCTTAGTTCTGCAATTTCTTGTAAGTTAGGTGGCAAACTATTCCATTTCTTTTTTTTCTTTATTTTTTCTATTGCATTTATTTGTGCTACTGCTGCATTTATTGTTTTATTTAGGTTTGCTGTTTCGCAGTTTACTTTTCTATTTACATTATTTTTTGTTTCTTTTAAAACTCTTATGTCTTCGTATTTAAGTACTGAACTATTTGCTCCAATTAATGCTAAAAATTTTGATATTTCTTCTCCATCTTTTATATAAATTGAGTATGAGTATTTCCTATCTAATAGCTTTACTTCTATATTAAATTTATTTATTATTTTTACTAACTTTTCTCTTGCTTCTTTCGTTTCTAGTCTTATTTCTAAATGATATCTCGCATTTGGTTCTGTAATTGACCCTCCTCCTAAGAAAGTTCCTCTTACTACTCCTTTTGCTATATCTAAATTTTCAAGATTTATTTTTTCTATATTTAAGTCACTCTTTTTTAATGTTATTTCATAGTTTTTTCCATGCATTTTGATATTGTATTGTATTTTTAGCCTATTTAGGAGTTTATTTAGTCTATTTATATTATATTCATTTTCTGTTAAGAATTTTATTTTTCCCATACTTGTGTCTGTTGTAAGCATATATCCATATATTTCTGCTTTTACAACTTCCTCATTTGAGAATATATTTATTTTACTTAGTTCTTCTTTTACTTTTGCTGAAAAAGACATATTTTCTCTCCTTATTTTAAAATCTAGTTATTTTTTCTTATTATAATAACTCTATCATTTCCGTTTAGGTCTTTTATACATTCTATATTTTGATAGTGTCCGATTTTTTGCTACAAGTTCTATTATTTCTTCTCTTTGATCATATCCTATTTCAAGTGCTATAATTCCTTTTTCTTTTAAGTGTTTGTGTCCTTCTTTTATGATTATTTTATAGAATTCTAATCCGTCTTCTCCTCCATCTAATGCAAGTTTTGGTTCGAATTCAAGGTTATATTCTTTCATTACTTGTGTTTTTATGTATGGTGGATTTGAAACTATTATATCATATTTTTCTGTAATTTTTTCAAACATATCACTTTGAATAAATTTTATATTATTTTTTTCTATTAATTCTTCTGCATTTTTGTTTGCTACTTCTAAAGCTTTGATACTTATATCTATTGCTGTAATGTTTACTTCTCCTAAGTATTTTTTTAGTGATACTGCAATTATTCCGCTTCCTGTGCATAATTCTAGTATGTCTTTTTTTTCTTCATTATTTGCTATTTTTATTACCTCTTGTACTAAAGTTTCTGTGTCACTTCTTGGTACAAGTACATTTCTATCTACAAAAAAGTTCATTTCCATAAATTCTTTGCTATTTGTTAAATATTGTACTGGATAGCCTTTTGATATTTTTTCTATTCCTTCTAAAAATTTTTTTGCATTTTCTTTGCTTAGTTCTTCTTTCCCTCTAACAATTAAATCTTCTTTACGACAAACAAGAATACTTCCTAAAAGTATTCTTGTTTGCAGACTTGCATCTTCTATATTATTTTTGTTTAATATTTCTTTTGCCTTTTTTATTGCTTCTTGTATTTCTATAAAAAATCACTTCTTCCTAAATAATTTCTCCTATTAAATCATAGTCTTTTACTTTTATGATTTTACATTTTACAAATGTTCCTAATGGTATTTCTCTTTCTTTTTTTATAAATATCACACCGTCTTCTTCTGGTACGTCCATGTATGTTCTTCCTATATAATATTTATTGTCAAAGCTTGTACTCTCTAATATTGTATCATAAGTGTTTTCTAATTTTTCTTGTAAATTTTGTTTTGATATTTCTTTTTGTAATGTCATTATTTTCTTGTGTCTAGCTTTTTTTGTCATATAATGAACTTGTTCTTTTAGTTTTGCAGCTGGTGTTCCGATCTTCTTTTGAGTACATAAATGCTCCTAATTTATCAAATTTCATCTTTTTTACAAATTCATATAGGTTATTAAAGTCTTCTTCTGTTTCTCCTGGAAAACCTACTATTAGTGTTGTTCTTAATATTACATTTGGTATTTCTTTCCTTATTTTTTCTATTACTTTTTCTATACTTTTTTGATCACTTTTTCTATTCATTCTTCTTAAGACTTTATCTGAACTATGTTGTATTGGTATGTCAAAGTATTTGCAGATTTTATCATTGTTTTTTACTACTTGTATTAGCTCATCTGTTATTGTTTCTGGATATGAATATAAAAATCTTATCCACTTAAATCCATCTATTTTACAAAGTTCTTCTAGTAATTCTGCAAGCTTAGGTTCCCCATATATGTCTACTCCATATTTTGTTGTGTCTTGTGCTATTACTATTAATTCTTTTATTCCTTTTTTAGCAAGTTTTTTTGCTTCTTCTATTATTTCTTCTTTTTTTCTTGAGATATATTTTCCTTGTATGTATGGAATTGCACAATATGTACAGTTATTACTACAGCCTTCTGCAATTTTTAAGTATGCATAGTTTTCTCCTGTTGTTATTACTCTATTTGCAAAGTCTAATTTACAAATATTACTTGATTTATCTCCTAGCATTTTGCTTATTTTTTCCCAAAGTTCATCATATTCTTTTATTGATACAAATAGGTCTACTTCTGGTATTAGCTTTTCTAAATCTTCTTTATATCTTTGTACTAAGCATCCTATTACTACTAAATATTTGCATTTCCCATTTTTGTATTCTGCCATTTCTAATATAGTATCTATTGCCTCTTGTTTTGCACTTTCTATAAATCCACAAGTATTTATTACTATAATATCTGCTTTTGTTTCATCATTTACTATATTATATCCATTTTGTTTAAACATTCCTATTACTTCTTCTGTTACTACTAGGTTTTTTGTACAGCCTAACGAGATAAATCCAACGTTCATATATTTATCCTTCCTATATATTATATTTATTTCTTTTCTTATATGTTGTATGTAAGAGTTTATGTGCTATATGTCCGCCTGGTTCTCCTACATATTCTTTGTATACTTCTTTTAAGTATGGGTTTTCATGTGATTTTCTAATAGTACTTTTTTCGTCTATACTATATAGTGTATTTGATCTTTTTGCGAATACATCTACAACTGTTCTGGTTTTTGAAGATTTTATCGGTTGACCTCCACCCATAATACAGCCTCCTGGACATGCCATTACTTCTAGAAAGTCATAGTCTGCTTTTCCATTTTTTAAATCTTCTAACATTTTTCTTGCATTTTTTAGTCCTGATACTACTGCTATTCTTATATCTTTTCCTGCTATATTTACTGTAGTTTTCTTTATCCCTTTTTGTCCTCTTACTTCTTGAAATTCTAATTTTTCTAATGGCTTTCCTTCTAAAATTTCTGCCGCTGTTCTTAAAGCCGCCTCCATAACTCCTCCTGTTACTCCAAATATTGCAGCTGCTCCTGTTGCTTCTCCCATTGGGTCATCAAAGTTTGAGTCTGGAAGTTCTACAAATTCTATATGTGCCTGTTTTATCATTCTTGCAAGTTCACGTGTTGTTATTACTGCATCAACATCATCTAGTTCTTCTACTCCTTGCATATCTTCTCTTGTTCTTTCGAATTTTTTAGCTATACATGGCATTACTGATACAACAAATATCTTGCTTGGATCTATATTATTCTTTTTTGCATAATATGATTTTATTATTGCTCCAAACATTTGATGTGGAGATTTACAAGATGATAAATGTTCTAATAATTCTGGATAATTCATTTCTATAAATCTTATCCATGCTGGGCAACATGATGTTGCCATTGGTAATGTCCCTCCATTTTTTACTCTTTCTATAAATTCTGTTGCTTCTTCCATTATTGTAAAGTCTGCTCCTGTATTTGTATCAAATACTTTATCAAATCCTAGTCTTTTTAATGCTGTTACCATTTTTTTAGTAACATTGGTTCCTATTGGTAATCCAAATTCTTCTCCAAGCCCAGCTCTAACTGCTGGTGCTGTTTGAACTACAACATATGTGTCTTCTTCTTTTAGTTTTTGCCATACTAAAATTGTATCATCTTTTTCTTTTAATGCTCCTACTGGGCAATTTTCTATACATTGTCCGCAAAATGTACAGTTTACATCGTCTAAACTTTGATTTTCGAATGTTGATATACATGATGAAAATCCTCTTTCTGTACATTCTATTGCTCCTATATCTTGTATATTTTTACATGTTGATATACATCTTCTACATAGTATACATTTGTTAAAGTCTCTTACTATACTAGGTGATTTGTCATCTATTTCATGTTTGTTTCTATCCCCATTATATTTTATGTCTGTTACTCCAAATTCTTGTGCTAGTCTTTGTAGTTCACAGTTTCCATTTCTTACACATGTTAGACATTCTCTATCATGGTTTGATAGTATTAGGTCAAGTACAGTTTTTCTTGCTTGTATTACTTTTTCTGTGTTTGTATGTACTTTCATCCCTTCTTCTACTTTTTGTATACATGATGTTGCAAATCCTCTTTTTCCTTCTACTTCTACAACACATATTCTGCAGTCTCCTATTTCGTTTATTTCTTTTAGAAAGCATAGTGTTGGTATGTCTATATTTACTTTTTTTGCTGCTTCTAGGATTGTAGTTCCTTCTTCAACTTCTACATCATGACCGTCTATGTTTAATTTTATTAGTTTTTTCATATTTAAAATTTCTCCTCATTTTAAATTATTTTATTAAAGATAATTATATATAATTCGATATAAGTTAAACTGCAAGTTAATTCAAGAATTGTTATTTGACTAGGCAGACAAATTAGAAATGAATGAGGCGTGCTTTCCGCACGTTGATTTCATTTCTAATGCAGTCTAACAAGGTCAAATGGCAATTATTGGATTAACTAATGTATTGCTTTAAATGGGCAAACTGATATACATGTTCCACATTTAATACATTTGTCTTTGTCAATTTTGTGTGGGCTTTTTATTTCTCCTGATATTGCTTCTACTGGGCAATTTCTTTTGCACATTCCACAACCTTTGCATTTTTCTGGGTCTATCTGAATGTCTGCTAGTGCTTTACATTCTCCTGTTTTACATTTTTTATCTATTACATGTTCTTTGTATTCATCCATAAAATATTTCATTGTACTTATTACTGGATTTGGTGCTGTTTGGCCTAATCCACAAACTGATGCATTTTTTATATTTTCACATAGGTCTTCTAATTTTTTTAGGTCTTCTTGTTCTCCATTTCCGTCTGTTATTTTTTGCAAGATTTCATACATTCTTTTTGTTCCAATCCTGCAAGGTGTACATTTACCACATGATTCATCTACTGTAAATCCTAGATAAAATTTCGCAAGATTTACCATACATTTTGTATCATCCATTACTATTAGTCCACCTGATCCCATCATTGAGCCTATGCTTGCAAGTGATTCATAGTCTATTGGTATATCTAATTTTTCTTTAGGTATACATCCTCCTGATGGTCCTCCTGTTTGTGCTGCTTTAAATTCTCTACCATTTGGGATACCTCCTCCTATGTCATATATTATTTCTTTTAATGTTGTTCCCATTGGTACTTCTACAAGTCCTGTGTTTACTACATTTCCTCCTAGTGCAAATACTTTTGTTCCTTTTGATTTTTCTGTTCCAATTTTTGAATACCATTCTGCTCCATTTAATATTATTTTTGTTATATTAGCATATGTTTCTACATTATTTATTAATGTTGGTTTTTGCCATAGTCCTACATTTGCTGGAAATGGTGGTTTTAGTCTTGGTCTTCCTGATCTTCCTTCTATTGATTCTAAAAGTGCTGTTTCTTCTCCACATACAAATGCTCCTGCTCCAAGTCTTATATCTATATCAAATGAGAACTTGCTTCCCCATATGTTTTGTCCTAATATTCCATATTCTCTTGCTTGTTCTATTGCTTTTCTAAATCTTTGAACTGCTATTGGATATTCTGCTCTAACATATATGTATCCTTTATCTGCTCCAATAGCAAAACCTGCTATTGTCATTGCTTCTATAACTGTATGTGGATCTCCTTCTAGGATACTCCTATCCATGAATGCTCCTGGGTCTCCTTCATCTGCATTACATACTACATATTTTTGTTCTCCTTTTGCCATTTTTGTAAATTCCCACTTTTTACCTGTTGGGAAACCTGCTCCTCCACGTCCTCTTAATCCTGATTTTGTTATCTCTTCTATTACTCCTTCTTGTGTCATTGAAAATAGTACTTTTTCTAATGCTTTATATCCATCAAATGCTATGTATTCGTCTATATTTTCTGGATCTATCTTTCCACAATTTTTTAATGCTATTCTTAACTGTTTTTTATAAAAGCTAAGGTCTTCTAATCTTTTTACCAAACTTCCATCTACATCTTTACAAAGTAGTCTGTCTACTAATTTTCCTTCTATTAAGTGTGTATTTACTATTTCCCTGCAATCTTCTACTTTTACCATTGCATAAAATGTGTCTTCTGGTCTTATTATTACTATCGGTCCTTTTGCACAAAGTCCAAAACATCCTGTTTGTATTACTTTTACGTTTTCTATATTGTTTTCTTTTATTAGTTTCTTAAATTCTTCTATAATTTCTCCTGATTTTGAAGATGTACAACCTGTACCTCTACATACAAGTATATGTTTTTCATGTGTGTTTGCTTTTAGATTTTCTCTTAAGTCTAATTCTTTTCTTTTTTCTTCTCTTATTTTATTTATTTCTTCTAAGGATTTCATATTTGTTTTTTCCTCCTTTTTTATTTTAATTCTGAAAAGAAACGAGTATTACTAAGCATAAAAATTATAATGTATATAATATAATTATTCTTTTGACATATATTCATCTAGTACTTGGTCAAGCTTTTGTACAGTTGCTCTTCCATATACTTCTCCGATTTATTGTAAATACTGGTGCTAACCCACATGCTCCTATACATCTTGTTTCTTCTATTGAGAATTTTCCGGTCTTTCGTTGTTTCTCCTACTTCTATTTTTAGTCTTTCTTTTAATCTATCCAAAATCTTTTCTGAACCTTTTACATAACATGCTGTTCCAAGACATACTGCTATATTATATTTTCCCTTTGGTTTTAATGTAAATCTTGAATAAAATGTTACTACTCCATAAACTTCTGCTGAAGGAATTCCTAAGTATTCTGCAACTCTCATTTGTGCAGCAGTTGGTATATATCCATAATGTTCTTGTATATCGTTTAATATTTGTATTAGATTATCTTTATCTTGTTTATATACTTCTAATATTTTTTCTATTTCTTCATCTTTTTGACAGTTCTCACATTTATTTTTTTCCATGTTATCAACTCCTATTTTAATTATATAGTTTCATTATATCAAAGTAGAACTTTTTAAACAATAGTCTTTTTACATAAATTTGTCGAATTTTTGAAAGTAATTTTTGGAAGTTATATAAATCAGAAAAAAGATAGTACATTTTTGTACTACCTTAAAAACAGTGTTAAAATACAACCTCTTTCAAATTTCTTTTACTAACAACTGTATTTATCTATTTTTTCTTTATAGCTTTTTGTTTGCTAAAGGACAATGGTTTGTTTCTATAATTTTTCTTATATAACCATTAGTTATATAACCTAAGTTTTATAGAATCTACGGGGCGCACCGCACGCTCATTGTTATTCGTGTTGCCGTTCGAGTTATACAACTCTGAAGCTCCCACGTCACCGCTGATTCACACGGAACACGTTGAACCACGCGTTGTTACTATCAATATTGACACAGCGCGAAGCACTAACTTCTCAACCTTGCCCTTATTATATTATATCGTAGTTTAGTTTGATTAACAAGTGAGTTTATAAAATTCAAGCAACTACTTAAGGTTAATTTTCTTAAGTAGTTGCTTGATTGTATGTATTTTCACTACTTTATACTTCTACCATCAACTTCGCTCAATAACAACGTTAGTAGGAGAAGTACAATACATACATGTAATACCCGAATCCAATCCAACACCGGTATGGCATAATGGTCACATATATAACGTCACTTTTAAAATTCTCCCAGAAATCATCAGAAGGGCCTTCGGGACCTTTTTTGCCCGGCTGATACGACGCATGATACATGAAAGGGACCACACCTACATCAGGAGGACTATACAATAACCCTGGAATATGAGTTGTGGATGTAGATGAACCGCCATAACAACCGCCCATATCCCTTTGGGTGACAAACCACTCATTCACATATCTATAGTGACTTAACACACTACCTGTCGTCTGAGGGAGATATATTGTTATCTTCTTACTATATATTGCGTAATAGTTTCCACCACCTGAATATATTGTCGTTGTAGTCATTGAGCCTGTTCTTCCTGATACCCCTACATATGTGCTATTATATTTTCCTACACTGCTTGATACAACAGTTGGTAATACTATATTTCCGTTTGAAGTTGTTGTATTTGCTACTGTTGTACTTGTACATCTTAAATATGTTGTATCTGTTGCTGATGCTGTGGCACTTGCTATTGTTAAACTTCCTAAAGTTTTATTACTATTATAATAAAATGTCGCACTCTTTGAATCCGTTTTATATAATACTGCATATGCTGTTGTTATATTTGATGCTGATAGACTTGCTACACTTGAATAATCCCTTGTATTTCTGCTTGTCGCTATTGCAAACCCATACAAACTATATCCACTTACACTTGAGCTAAAGCTAAAGTCTGATGTTGATGTACTGCTTGTTCCTAAATAGTCTATCATTGATGTTGTACTTGTAAACATTTCGTTTCTATATCTTGTATAGTTGCTTGCT
>CANPCK010000024.1 GCA_947572545.1 uncultured Clostridium sp.
ATTACAAAGCAACGAAGTTTATCAGGAAATACTCCTCCTAATAGTCGAAAATCTAATATGCCTTAGTATATTTATACTTAGGCATATTTTTTAAATTTTATGATATAAAGAATAAATATTCTGAAATTCTTTGTAAAATTATATAGACTTTTGAATAAAAATAAGATAAAATAGTGAATAGAAATAGCTAGAATAAATAAGAAAGGAATGAAAACTACAATGCTCGTAGAAAAAATCATATTTAGTATTTTAGCATTTTACTTATTCTTAGTAATGTTTTTTAAGATGATAAGAAAAATAGACCTAGTATACGTAATAGTTATTGTTATACAAGGAATAGGGATATTAATCAATTTTATAGAAATAATATTTGATCTAAAATATAATATGGTTATAAAAACAATCATATACTTAATTTCAGTAATAATACCAATTATAATAATGTTTTTAGAAAGAAAAGGAAAAAACTTTTCAGAGCTGATATATCTAAGCTTAATTAAGTTTTATAAAAAGGTAGGAAATACAAAAAAGAGTAAAGAAATGCTATTAGCATTAATAGAAAAATATCCAGACAGTTATTTAGCTCACAAAATGCTTGCAGAAATATATGAAAAAGAAGGCGGAATGAGAAAAGCAATTGATGAATATGTAATTGCAGTTGACTTAGATAAGAAAGATTATGGTTCATACTATAAAATTTCATACTTATTAAATGAACTAGGCAAGAAGGATGATGCAATAGTAATGTTAAACAATTTGCTTAGTAAAAAACCTGAATATCTTGATGCAACAATACTTTTAGGAGATATATTATCTGAACAAGAAAGATATAAAGAAGCTTTAAATATATATACAAATGGACTCAAGTATTCACCAAACAATTATGAATTATATTATAGTATGGGAATTGTCTATACAATGCTTAATGATTTCCCTAATGCAAAAATATGTTATGAAAAGGCAGCAACAATTAATACTTTATTATATAATGCATATTATAGTTTGGGACAAATAAATCTTATAGAGATGGAATTAGACGAAGCAGAAAGATATTTTACTAAGTCTTTAGAAGATGAAGAACAAGAACCAGATGCATATTATAAACTTGGTAAAATATATATGTTAAGAGGGGATCATAAAAATGCTGTTAAGTTTGTAAATTTAGCAATACAATTAGATAACAATTATATAAAAGTTGCAAACCAAGAACCCATATTTATTCCAGTCAAAAGTAGGTTTGAAATGCCCATAATAGATGAAGAAGATATAAAACCAAGAAAAACAAAGCACACAAAAAGAGAACTTAAAGCTAAAAAACATTTAGACAATACATATAATGTAGTTGGAAAATTGAATATACACAAAATTAAACCTAATATAAAAACAAAAACAAATGAAAACTTTGAAAATGAGAATATAAGAGAAAGAGAGTGAAAAATAAATGTCAATATTACAAGCAGTTATTTTAGGGATAGTGCAAGGGCTTACAGAATTGTTACCAATATCAAGCTCAGCACATTTATATTTGATACCATGGGTGTTTGAGTGGACTAAATCTGCAGAATTTGCTCAAGCTTTTGAAGCTTTTGATGTAGCGTTACATGCAGGAACACTACTTGCAATAATTTTATTCTTCTTTAAAGATTGGATAAAACTTATTGTAGGAGGATTTAATAGAGTAGTAAAAAAAGAAAAGACATTTGAAGGAAAAATGTTTTGGTATTTAGTAATAGCAACAATTCCAGGAGGAGCAATAGGATTTATACTAGACAAATTTTTAGAAGATGCATTGACAACACCAATAATAATAGGAATTGCACTAATAGTAATGGGAATTATTTTATACATAGTAGATAAAAAAGCAAAATCAGAAACAGAATATGAAAACATGACATTAAAACAAACATTTTTAATAGGATTATCACAAGCATTAGCTTTTATTCCAGGGGTATCACGTTCTGGAATTACGATGACAACAGGAAGAATGTTAGGAATAAAAAGAGAATCAGTTGCCAAATATTCTTTTTTACTTTCAACACCAATTGTTGCTGGAGCAACATTATATAAATTAAAAGACTTTGTAATAAGTATACCATTTTTTATAGGAATATTTACAAGTTTCATAGTAGGAGTATTTGTAATTAAGTTCTTAATGGAATACTTAAAGAAGGGCAGTTTCAAAGGATTTGCAATATATAGGGTAATAGTTGGTATAATTATAATAGCATTATGGATAATAAGAATTTAATTTGCAAAATAATTAGTATATTTCTAGAAAGACAACATAAAAAATACTATGTGATGCTGAGGGTGTTAAAAAGTTGACTTTTACAGTGTCAGAATATAGTTTACAAAGTAAACTATATTCCTTGTCTATAAAGAAAGATATTGACTATTTTTGCAGAGAAGGGGGATTTTAAATGGAGCCAATAAGATTAAATCATCCATTAATTGAGCACAAACTATCAATACTTAGAAACAAAAAAACAGGAACAAAAGAATTCAGAGAATTAATATCAGAAATAACATTATTTTTATGTTATGAGGCTATGAAAGACGCAAAGCTTACTGATATAGAAGTAGAAACACCATTAACTACAATGAAAGGAAAAATGCTAAATGAAAATGACTATGTATTTGTACCTATAATAAGAGCTGGAACGGGAATGATAGATGGTATAGTAACGATGATACCAAATGCAAAAATAGGACATATAGGGCTTTATAGAAATGAAGAAACATTGAAACCAGTTAGATATTATTATAGAATGCCAAAAGATATAGCAAATAAACAAGTGATAATAATAGACCCAATGCTTGCAACAGGAGGTTCAGGAATAGATGCAATAACATTACTTAAAGAAGATGGAGTAGAGAATATAAAATTCTTAAGTATAATTGCAGCACCAGAAGGACTAAAGAAAATGCAAGAAGTGCATCCAGATGTACAAATTTATTGTGCAGCTGTAGATGACCACTTAAATGAAGTAGGATATATTGTTCCAGGTTTAGGAGATGCAGGAGATAGGATATTTGGAACAGTAGAATAAAAGTAATTTAACATTGTTACTTAGAAAAAATAAGGAGGTAATATTTTGAAAATAACAGATATAGATGAATTAAAGAAAAAGGCAAATGACATTAGAATAGGTATAATAGAAGCTGTATATGGAGCAAAATCAGGACATCCAGGAGGTTCACTATCAAGTGCTGATATCTTAACAGTATTATATTTTAATCAAATGCAAATAGATCCTATGAAATTTAGGGATGAATCTAGAGACAGATTTATATTATCAAAAGGACATGCAGCACCAGTTTTATATAGTACACTTGCAAATCGTGGATATTTTGATCCAGAAGAATTAAAAAACTTAAGACATATAGATAGTAATTTACAAGGGCATCCAGATATGAATAAAGTACCAGGAGTAGATATGAATACAGGATCACTTCGGACAAGGACTATCAATTGCAAATGGTATTGCAATGAGTTCAAAGATAAATAGTAAAGGAATTAGAGTATATTGTCTAATTGGAGATGGAGAAATACAAGAAGGACAAATTTGGGAAGCAGCAATGACTGCTAGTCACTATAAACTAGATAATTTATGTGTAATTGTAGATAACAACAATTTACAAATAGATGGAAGTGTTGACAAAGTAATGAGTCCTTACCCAATAGACGAAAAATTTAAAAGTTTTGGATTTCAAGTAATAAATATAGACGGACATGATATAGAACAAATAATAAAAGCATTTAATACAGCAAAAACAATAAAAGGAAAGCCAACTGCAATAATAGCAAAAACAATAAAAGGAAAAGGTGTATCATTTATGGAAAATCAAGCAGGTTGGCATGGAAAAGCACCAAATGAAGATGAATATAAACAAGCTATTAAAGAATTAAAGAAATTAGGAAAATAAATTGCTTAAGAAAGGGTGAAAATTGAATATGAATTTAGATAAAAAAATTGCAACAAGAGCAAGCTATGGAGAAACTTTAGCAGAAATAGGAGAAGACAAAAAAATAGTAGTATTAGATGCAGATTTGGCAGAAGCAACAAAAACAGGAGTATTTGCAAAAAAATATCCAGAGAGATTTTTTGATATGGGAATAGCTGAGCAAGATATGTTTTCAACAGCAGCAGGACTTGCAAGTGCAGGACAAATACCTTTTGCAAGTACATTTGCAATGTTTGCAGCAGGAAGAGCATATGATCAAATAAGAAATAGTATATGTTATCCAAAAATGAATGTGAAAATATGTGCAACACATGCAGGAGTGACTGTTGGAGAAGATGGTGCAACACACCAAATGATAGAAGATTTAAGTTTAATGAGAACATTACCTAATATGACAGTAATTTGTACATCAGATGATACAGAAACTAAATGGGCAGTAAAGGCAATTGCAAAATATGAAGGACCAGTTTATTTAAGACTATGTAGACTTGCAACACCAATAATATATGGAGAAACACAAGAATTTAAAATAGGAAAAGGAATACAAATAGGAGAAGGAATAGATGCTACAATAATTGCAACAGGAGTTGTTGTAGCAGAAGCACTAAAAGCAAAAGAAGAACTAGAAAAAGAAGGAATAAACATTAGAGTTGTTGATATGCACACAATAAAGCCAATAGATAAAGAATTAATAATAAAATGTGCAAAAGAAACAAATAAAATAATAACAATAGAAGATCATAGCATAATTGGAGGATTAGGAAGTGCGGTATGTGAAGTACTAAGCGAAGAACAACCAACTAAAGTAATAAGAATGGGAGTAAAAGACACATTTGGAAAATCAGGAAAAGCAGAAGAGTTATTAGACTATTTTGGGTTAACAGCTAGACATATTATAGAAAAAGTAAAAGAATAGAAAAATAATATTTAAGGGAGCACATCGTGCTCCCTTAAATATTAATGAATATACAAGAAGATACACTAGTATATAAAAAGCTATTTTATTTTTTAGACAAAATTTTAATAATTTATTTACTAAAACGACTTTAAATGATATAATTAGCAAATGAAATACTTAAGAAAAAATATACAAAATAAGAAAGGAATGGTAGTAAATAATGCTTGGAATATTTAAATGGTTTAAATCAGGAACAAGAATGAAAAGATGGATGTTTGTAATAATAATTCGGAATAATACTTTTATCTTATGGAATAGCTACAATAATGAATATGAAGGAAATAGCTGTATGGAATTTAGTGCTTACTAGTGCACTTGCAATTGCAGGATTCATGTTAGTAATAGTTGGAATAATATATAGTCAAAAAAGAGTTTTAGAATTGTTGGTAGAAGATACTGATGATAGACTTTCTAATAATAAAAAAGATATAAATGTAAATTCTTTAATCTTCAATAAAACAGTATATAAAGAAGGACCAAAGATAGTAGTTATAGGAGGAGGTTCTGGTTTAAATACAGTACTTAAAGGTTTAAAAGGATATACAAATAATTTAACAGCAATAGTAGAAATGTCAGAATATGAAAATGTACAAAAAGAAAATGAAAACTTATTACCAATTAAAACTGTAAAAGAAAGTATAATTTCATTATCTACAGATGAAATAGAAATGAAAAAATTGCTAAACCTGAATTTACAAGGAGGAATGGATTTTACAGATTTAATACTATCAGCAATGCATAATATATATGGAGAGGGTTCAAAATTCATTGAAAATATTTCAAAAGTACTTAATATAACAGGTAGAATTTTACCAGTAACATTAGATAAAATGAATGTATGTGCAGAACTAGAAGATGGAACTTTAATAGAAGAAAAAAGAAAAATTGCAACAAACTCAATAGAGAAAATATCAAAAATTTCAAGAGTATTTGTTGCACCTTCAAATTCAAGACCAGCACCAGGAGTATTAGAAGCAATTAGTGAAGCAGATGCAATAATAATAGGACCAGGAAATCTTTTCACAGATGTAATACCAAATCTATTAATAAAAAATATATCAAAAACAATAAAAGAAAGTAAAGCAATAAAAATATATGTAGGAAATATAATGACAAAACCAGGAGAAACAGATGATTTCTCATTATCAGATCATATAAAAGCAATATTTGAACATGCAAACAATAGAATTATAGACTATTGTGTATATGATACAGGAGAAGTAGTACCAGAATTTGTTAGAAGATATAACAAAGAAGGAGCAGATTTAGTAGAGCAAGACGTACAAAAATGCAAAGAACTTGGAGTTAGAACAGTAGCAAAAGATTTTTCACGTATTGAAAATGATGCTGTAAGACATGATCCAACAAGTGTTGCAGATGCAATAATAGAAATAATATGTGAAGATTTAAAATTTAAAGATATGCAAAACAATCCTAAATATGTAAGAATGAATACAAAACTTAAAGCACACAATGAAAATAGAAAAGAGCAAGCTAAATTTAAAAAGAAGATACAAAAAGCAGAAGACAAAATCAATAAAAAAGCCAAGAGAATGGATGATAGAAGAAAGAGCAAATTTAGTGAAAAATATCATGAAAGAATAAGGTCAATCCAAACAAGTGAAAAGAAAAGAGAACAGAATATAAGAAGATTAGAAAGAGGCAGATAAAATTTGGAGGAAAACATATGAAGAAAATAAACAAGGAAGATATAAACCTTGAAAATGGACTAAAGAAAGAATGGATAATAACAAATGGACTTGGAGGATATGCTTCATCTACAATAATTGGATGTAATACAAGAAAATATCATGGATTACTTATTGCACCATTTGCAGCACCAGGAAGAAGAAGATTAATACTCTCAAAAGTTGATGAAAGTTTAGAAATAGAAGGGCAAAAATATAATTTATATACAAATATAGCAAATAATTATATATCAGAGGGGTATAAATACGAAGAAAGTTTCGAGAAAGATTATATTCCAATATTTACATATAATGTGGAAGGAATAGAAGTAAAAAAACTAATAAGTATGGAATATGGAAAGAATACAATATGTATACTATATAAAGTAAAAACAAAAGATAAATCAGCAAAACTTACACTTGCTCCAATTATGAATAATAGGGATTTTCATCAAATGAGTACAAAACATGAATTTACATTAAAACAGACAATAAATAAACAAAAAGTAGTAATAATCATGGATAACCAAGCAGAAAATCCTGTTTATATAAATACAAGTGAGGGTACATATATTGAACACTATGGCGATACTTTTAATAATATGTACTATATAGAAGAAGAAAAAAGAGGATTTTATCCTGAAGAAAACTTGATTGTACCAGGAAGATATGAAATAGAATTAGAAGCAAATGAAGAAAAAGAGATTTCATTTGTATGTTCATTAGAAGATAATATAGAAGAATTAGATGTTAAAAAAGTAATAAATGACGAAATAATAAGAATTAGAAAACTAGTTATAAACTCAGGATTATATGACTTAAAACTAGAAGGAAAGTATGATACTGAATATAAAGAATTAATACAAGAATATATTGTTGCAACAGACAATTTTATAGTATATAGACCAAACTTTAGATTACATACAGTAATTGCAGGATATCCATGGTTTTTAGATTGGGCAAGAGACTCTCTAATTTCATTTGAAGGATTATTGTTAATAACCAAAAGATATGAAGAAGCAAAAGAAGTACTTTTGACACTAATTAGAGATATAAAGTTTGGATTAGTTCCAAATGGATACTCAGGATTTGACTTAAGACCATTATATAATAGTAGTGATGCATCACTTCTATTATTTGAAGCTGTATATAAATATTTTAAATATACAAACGATATTGTATTTGTTAAAGGAATATATTCGAGACTAAAATCTATTATAAAATCATATATAGAAGGAATAGATATAGACAATAATAACATATATTTAGATGAGGACTATTTAATAGTTGCAGGAACACCAGCAACACAAAATACATGGATGGACGCAAAATATGGAGAATATGTATTTACGCCCAGAAATGGTAAAGTAGTTGAACTAAATGCACTTTGGTATAATGCATTAAAAATAATGCAAGAATTATCAAGTACATGTGAAAACAAAGAAGAAGCAAATAAATATAAAGAAATGGCAGAATATACAAAAATTTCCTTCACAAATAAATTTTATAATAAAAGAAGAAAATGCTTATATGATGTATTAGGAGACGGAAAAATAAGACCTAATCAGCTATTTAGTTTATCACTAAGTTATCCAGTAATAGAACCAGATAGTGAAATCGCTAAAAATATTATAAATGTTACAGACAAAAAACTACTTACAACACATGGACTAAAAACACTTGCAAAAGGTGAACCTAACTACGTTGAAAACTATGAAGGAGATGCATTTAAACGTGATGCAAATTATCATCAAGGGCCAGTATGGCCTTGGCTATTAGGGCTTTACTATAATGCATTAAAGAATATGATAAAAGTAGAAACAAATAAAGTAAAGAAACAAGAGCTTATAGATAAATTAGAGGAATTTTGCAAAACTACAGAAAAGAATTTTTTAGAATCATTAGATAGTGATGGAGTAATAGGAAGCATTGGAGAAATATATGATACTAAAGAACCTTATACATCAAAAGGAGCTCCAGCACAAGCATGGAGTGTAGCAGAGATATTTAGGATAATATTAAGAAAGTAGATGACTTTTGTGCGAATATTAGGAATAGACCCAGGGTATGGGATAACAGGATATAGTATAATAGATTATATTGGAAATAAATTTAAGTTAATAGCAAGTGGCGCAATAAAAACAGCAGCAAAAACTTCATTTCCACTAAGGCTATCAGAGATATTTACAGACTTAAATTTAATAATAGATGAATATACACCAGATGCTATATCAGTAGAAGAATTGTTTTTTAATAATAATGTCAAAACAGCAATAAATGTTGCACAAGCAAGAGGAGTAATATTAGTAGTAGGATGCCAAAGAGGAATACCTACTTATGAATATACACCACTTCAAGTAAAGCAAGCAGTAGTAGGCTATGGAAGAGCAGACAAAATACAAGTACAAAAAATGGTAAAAACAATATTAAATGTAGAAATATTACCAAAATTAGATGATATAACAGATAGTATGGCAATAGCAATTTGTCATGCACACTCGGCAAGATTTGCAGAAAAATTGTAAGGAAGAAAAAATATGAAGCAAGAAGAATTAGAAAAAGAATTAAAAGACGAAAAATTAAATAATCTATATCTTTTATATGGAGAAGAAACTTACCTTCTAGAAACAGCATTAAAAAAGATAAAAAAGCTATTTGGAGAAAAAGTAATACGGCATAAATTATATAGAATTAGACGAAGAAACAAAAGGAAACCTTATGCAAGAACTTCAGATGCCTTGTTTTGGTTATAATAGAAAAATGATAATTGTAAAAAATTCAGGACTATTTAAAAAAGAAACAAAGAAGAAGGTAAGTAATACTAAAGAAATAAGAGATAATATAGAAAAATATTTAAAAGAAAATATAGAAGATATAAAAGAGAGAATAGTAATAGTATTCATAGAAGAAAATGTAGAAAAGTTAAATATAACTAAGACAGTAGAAGGAATAGGACGGAATAATATGTGAATTTGAGCTTCAAAAGCCAATAGCTTTAGAAAAAAGACTTACAGCTATTTGTAATGCATATAAAGTAAAAGTAGAATCAGGAGCGATAAAATTTTTAATAGAAACATCTGGTACAAGTATGCAAGAACTAATAAATGAAATAAGAAAGTTAATAGAATATGTTGGAGAAGGTGGAACGATTACAAGAAAAGATGTACAAGCACTAGCCATAAAAACATTAGATAGCAATATATTTGACTTAACAGATAATTTAGGAAAGAAAAATATTGGAGCTTCAATACAAATACTAAACGATTTGCTTTATCTAAAAGAACCCATACAAAAAATATTAATAACAATGTATAATCATTTTAAAAAGCTATATATAGTAAAATTAGCAGAAAAATATAGAAAAGATTTAGCAATAGCAATGAATTTAAAACCAAATCAAGCATTTTTACTAAACAAATATAAAACACAAGCTAGATACTTTGAAGAAAAAGAAATAAGAAGTATTTTAGATGAAATGATAAAATTAGATACAAATTATAAAAATGGATTAATAGACATCAATATTGGAGTTGAGGCAATATTGTGTAGATATTGTAGTTAGATTTTCATAAAAACATCATAAAAATCATTTTCCTAGCAATACTCACTTTTTATGAAAATTAAAAGCAGAGCTGAATAAAAATCCTCCTTTTTCTTAATAATAAAAGAAAAGGGAGGAATTTTGTATGTATAATTTTAGAACAGATTTAGCATTAGAAAGAAGAGAAATACTTGGAAAAAAGCAAGGAGAAGAAATTGATGGAATAGAAGTAGAAGAAAAAGAAATAAGTGAAAAAATAAAAATATCAAAAGTAAAAATAACAAACGAAAATGGAGAACAAGCAATACGGAAAACCCAAAGGAACATATGTCACAATAGACATAAAAAAACTAAAAATTGCAACAGAAGAAGAAATAGAAGAAGCATCAAATGTACTATCAGAAGAATTGAAATCACTTGTAGACCTTCATATCGATACAGAAGCCGATGTGTTAGTAGTAGGGCTTGGAAATGAATATATTACACCAGACTCATTAGGACCAAAAGTAATTGCAAATATAGAAGTAACAAGACATGTTATAAAATACTTGCCAGAATATGTAGAAGAAGGAACAAGACCAATAAGTGCTATATCTCCTGGAGTACTTGGAACAACGGGAATAGAAACATTAGAGATACTAGAGGGGATAGTAAACAATGTAAAACCAAAACTTCTTATAGTAATAGATGCACTAGCATCAAGAAGTATAGAAAGAATAAGTAGTACAATTCAGTTATCAGATACAGGAATAGTACCAGGAGCAGGAGTTCGGAAACACAAGAAAAGAATTAAGTATAGAAACATTAGGAGTGCCAGTAATAGCACTTGGAATTCCAACAGTTGTAGAGAGTGCAGTTTTAGTCAATGAAGCATTAGCTTTATTTATAAATAAGTTACAAAATGAAGCTAGGTCAAATGATTACCTAAATGAATTAAAAGAAAAGGACAACTATGACGAAATAAAAGAAGCGTTAAATCCTCGGAGACTATAACATGATAGTAACACCAAAAGAAATAGATGAATTAATAAATAATATGACAGAAATAGTTGCAAGGGGAATAAATAAGTCATTATAAGAAACTTTGCTTTGCAAAAATGTAAAAGCCAAAGTAATAGAAATTTAAAAACTAACAGTTAACAACCAATTAATACAAAATAAAATTAATAAGTGCAAAGGATAGAAAAGGTATAAAAGATATTTTATATCTTTTCCTTTTTTATTATTATATAAATTAATAAACATAAGAGGTAAACATGTGAAAATGATTATATATGTATAAATTCTAGAATTTGTACTAAATAAAACATTAGGAAGTTGATAAATAATAGTACACAATATAAAAGCAATATTCATTAATAATTTGTGTTTTTTAAATAAGTAAAAGATAAATATAATGCTAACTCCATAAAAGCCATAATCACAATTAAGAACATTACAAACGATAGAAATAGCAATCACTAAAGCAAGACCAATAAAAGCATATAAATAGTGTACATATTTATTTTTACATTCTAACTTATTAAGGTAATCAAAAAAAGTTATTGCAATTAAACCCAAAAATAAAGTAAAGAATATATTTAAGTGTAGTGTAGATGAATATATTGATGAAAACATCATAAAAGGTATTTGCGAAATAAGAGCAAAAACAAATAACCTCAAAAGATATCTTTTGAGGTTATTTGTATGAACATAGCCTTCACTTATTTGAAAAGCAAATATAGGAAAAGCAATTCTACCTATATAATTCAAAAAAGAGAAATGACCAAATATTATGTAAGAGCTATGATCACATGTCATTGAAATTAGTGCAATTATTTTTAATACAAAAGCAGACATAAATATTATCCTTTCATATTAGTTTCCTTTTGTTCATTATAAGTATCTATAAAGTATAATGGACGTCTTTTTGTTTCATAAAAAGCTCTACCTAAGTATTCTCCGGATTAATCCTAAGAAAATAAGTTGAACTCCACCTAAGAAAAGAATTACAACCATCATTGAAGCATATCCAGAAACATCAACCCCATATATTAAAGTTTTAAGAATAATAGCAAGCATATAAATAAAACCTGCACAAGAAACAATAATTCCTAAAATTGCTGCCCAACGTAAAGGGGAAGTAGTAAAAGAAGTTATACCATCAATAGACAAATTAATAAGTCTGCCATAATTCCATTTAGTTTTTCCAGCAATTCTTGGATCTCTATCATATAAAATTTCTTTTTTATTATAACCTATCCAGCTATAAAGACCTTTAGTATATCTTTGAGACTCTTTAAGTTGTTTTATAGCCTCAACACAACGTCTATCAAGAAGTCTAAAATCTCCAGTATCCTTTTGAACTTCAATAGTAGTCATACTCTGTAAAACTCTATAAAATCCCCAAGATGTAAGTTTTTTTAAAGGACTTTCGCCTTTTCTAGATTTTCTTTTAGCATAAACATCATCATAACCATCTTCCCAATATTTAATCATTTCAGGAATTAGTTCAGGAGGATCTTGAAGGTCAGCATCCATAATAACTAGAGCATCGCCTCTAACGTAATCAAAACCTGCGGCCATTGCAGTTTCTTTTCCATAATTTCTTGATAAATTAACATAGTTAATTCTAGTATCTTTTTTTCTTAAAAATTTAATAAGTTCTAATGTTTTGTCTTTACTTCCGTCATTAACAAATAAAACTTCAAAATCATAATTTGGCTGATCATCCATAAGTTTAACAAGTCTATCATATAGAAGAGGAAGAGATTCGTGTTCATTATATGCTGGTACAAGTATTGTAATTAATTTTTTTACGTTTGAATCCATAATTTAATCATCCTTTAACAAAATTATATTCACAATTTTACCACAAAAATAAAAGATAGTAAAGAAATTTAAACATTTTTGATAAAATTTCAAAAATTGTATTGACAGAAAACAAAATAAATATTATAATTAATTCCGTTGTAAGTAAAGTATTTACATGGGTAGGTGGCCGAGTGGCTAAAGGCGGCAGACTGTAAATCTGTTCTCATTTGAGTACGATGGTTCGAATCCATCCCTGCCCACCAAGATGGAGTTATGCGAACTCCAATATGTTATATAGGCGGTTTTTATATCAAAATTCCTATATAAATCGCAGAAAAACCTAGTAAATAAATACTAGGTTTAATTTTTGTTTAATAATATAAAAAGGGAAATACACCATAGATAAAAATTTATTATTGCTTCGTAGAATAGGCGAAGAAGCAATAATACCAGTAAAAATGCTACCCTTTTAATTCCCTACGCATTTTTACTTAATTTTTATCTATGGTTTTGATAGTATATTTTAATACTTCGTATTAAAATATAGCAGACTTCATGAAAAACTACCCTACTTAATTTAAAAAAAGAAAATTATTTACTATATCTGGCATAGTGGCATAGTGAAATTCCATTTTAAAAGAGCATTAAAAAACCTAGTAATCAAATACTAGGTTTTATTTATGACTAAATGTAATTTTAATCTTTTACATTTTTTATATCGTTTAGATCCATATTATTTATTGCATATTTAATCATAGCATTAATAACATAGTTATTTGACTTCTTACTTTTAACTGATAATTTCTCTATTATATTAAAGTCCTCTTCATCTATTCTTATTGAGAACTGAACTTTATCTGACCCACTAGGAATTTTGAAACTCATATTTTGCACCACCTTTGAACTATTTTTAGTTTATATTAATATTCTACATTTTTGCATTGATTATGTATAGTTTAAAAGAGAATGAATTTTAGTTCAAAAATAGTTGAAAAATAATAATGAATAATGTATAATATACCCTAGATAAGTTTATTAAAATGAAAGGAGTTTTTGAGATGTTTTCATTACATGGAAATGGCAAGACATGGGCAGAAATGACACCAGAAGAACAAAAAATCTGGTTGATAATATTAGGAATAATAGCTCTAGCATTGGTCATTTATGGAATATACTACTTTTTCAAGAATAAAAAAGATAAATAAAGTGTAAATTGTTGTTTTTTATCGAATATTTGTGTATAATCAAAATGAAAATTATATGCAAATTCAATTCAGTTAAAAAATAGATAAATTTTTTCTAATGAAAGGAGTGTATAAAATGTTTTTAATACATATCATTACTTATAAGATTTACCCTAAAATGACACCAGAAGAGCAAAAAGTTTGCTTGATAATATAAAATATTATAATTGCAAATTACAAAAATATTTAAAATAATAAGAAAAAATTTGAGGAGGAATTTTAAAATGAGAACAAAAAAATTAGTATTTTTAATAATGATTACAATGCTTTCTATGTTATTGTTAGGAATAACAAAAGTTGAGGCAACAACAGATATTAGCAACAAAACTTGGATAGAAGGTATAACAACTTCTTTAGACATTGCAACAACACTTGATACTGACCCAAATGTTTTTGGAGAATATGGAAAAGGAGAACCTGCAATAACAAAAGAAGAATTTAATAAAATTAAAATAACGCAATTAGTTCGTGGAAATACATATATACTTTGGGATGGAAATACAGCAAATAAAATTGCTAATTGTACCTTAAGTGTAAACGGAATAAATTTTGGAACTTTAGAGCAAACAAATACAACAATATGGGGCAACTTTCAAGGAGATGGAAATATTTGTGCATATACTTTAAAGCTTAATAAAGATGCAATATTACCAACAGAAGCAAATAATGGTTATTATTATATTGATACATCTATTGATAATTGGACTTTATTACTTCCAAGCAATATAACTTTAGCAGATAAAGAAACATTACAAACAAATACAATTACAAGTAATGATACTAATAGTGATGTAAAAATAGGAATTACTGGAAAAATATCATCTGGTGCAAAATTAGTTTCAAATGAAATAGTAGAAACAGTACCTGAATTTCAAATGATGCAAACTGTATTAACACATCATTTAAAAAATGAGTTTAGTCAATATAATAATGAGGTTTTATTTGTAAAAGAAATAAAAATAGAAAATGGAAACTTTGAAGGAAAATTAACATTAAATTTTGATATTGGAACAAAATATAATGACAAGAAATTTGTTGTCGCACATCAAAAAAGTTCAAATGGCGAAATTGAATATTTTAATGGTACAATAAAAGATGGAAAAGCAACAATAGAAGTAACTGAACTTTCTCCGTTTGCTATATCAGTACTTACAGAAAAAGCACAAGGAGAAAATAATCAAGCACCTACAACAAACCCAGATAAAACACCTACAACGAATAAAGGCGAAAAAGATACAACACCAAAAACTGGAACAATAGATATAATAGGTTATGTATTAGCTACAACAATATTAAGTGGTATTGGAATAGTTGCATTAAAGAAGAAAATTTAATGGTTTGCTATAATGTATATGGGTAGTATTATATACTACCCTATTTTTAAAGTGAGGGATACAATGAAAAAGAAATCAAGACATAGTAGACAAGCTAATAAATTGAAGAATTTGATTTTAGTAGTTTTAGTATTTATTTTTGTTATTGGAATTGTTTATATTAGTTATTACTTATACAATAGAAATAAGGACAAAAAAGTAAATACCGACATATTAAATGATATTGAAGTGGATATTACAGAAATAACACCTCAAAAAACGGAAGTAATGATAAAATTAGAAGAATTACAAAAAGAAAATAACGAAATCATAGGTTGGCTAGAAATAGAAGGAACTAATATCAATTCCCCAGTATTACAGACTACTGATAATGACTTTTACCTAACACATAACTATAAAAAGGAAAAAGCAAGTAGCGGAAGTTTGTTTTTAGATAAAGATTTTGATTTAGAAAATGGTAGTAGTAATTATCTAATATATGGTCATAGGAATAAGCAAGGGTTAATGTTTGAAGATTTATTAAAATATGCAAAGGAAGATTTTTATAAAGAGCATAAAACAATAAAATTTACTACTAATAAGGAAGAGGCAATATATGAAATATTGGCAGTTTTCTATTCAAGAGTGTATTATAAGAGTGAAAAAGATGTTTTTAGATATTATTATTTTGTTAATGCAAACAATGAAGCGGAATATAACGAGTTTATAAATGAAGCTAAAAAAGCAAGTATTTATGATACAGGAATAACAGCAAAATATGGAGAACAACTACTTACACTTTCCACCTGTGAATATAGCAAAGAAGATGGAAGATTTGCAATAGTAGCAAAGAAAATAAAGTAAATATAATAAAAATACCTACTAATTAAATTTAGTGGGTATTTTTGTATGCTGATGTTATGATTTTTCACTTTAGGTTTTCTGATAACATTAAGAAAAATTGTTATGGTATATTGTTTATTAGAGGTAAGAAATGATTAATTTTGAAGAAGAAGTACAATATTTTACGGAATTAGTTTATAACAATATACAAGAAGCAAGAAGCGGAAAAAAAGATAAAGAAGAAGCAATTTGGAATTGTATAAATTTAAACAAAGACGGACAAAGTGTATTTGTTTACAATTTAGATAAGAACTATTGTTACGAAATATTTAAAAAGGATATACAGGAATATAATTTTAAGCATGAAGGAACAAAGTATTTAGCCCTATACTATATTGGAAGATTAACACAATATCTAAACAACGAAATGACATTAGATGAATTTGTAGGCATACAAGAAGAAACTAACCCAGTAGTAAAAAATATTATAGAACAAAAAAATAATATAAGTGAACAATTACGATTACTTCGCAAAAATAGAAATATTCCAGAGGTACAAGAATATATCGACAAAATGTATAATGGCAAATATGCAAGTGAATATTTAAAATACTTAATAGATAGATACTATTATGGCAAAAAGAATTTGATAAGACCTGAAAAGAACGGCTTGGAGAAAATGTATAAAATGTTATTACGATGAAAGGATAATAAATATGTGTATCAAAAGAAAAATATTAGATGAATATGTAACTTTAGATGTTGAAACAACTGGTTTTAACCCAGAAAAACACAAAATAATTGAAGTTGCTGTTTGTAAAATAAAAGATGGAAATATAATTGATGAATATACTGCATTTGTTAATCCCAAAGAAGTTATACCACCAGTAACAGCAGAAATCACAAAGATAACTAACGATATGTTAAAAGAAGCAGAAACAATAGATGTAGTAATTCCAAAACTTTTAGACTTTATAGGATCATTACCTATTGTTGTTCATTGTTCTAGGATGATTATTAGCTTTTTAAAAAAGAATTGTGCTGATATTAATATAAGTTTAGATAATGAAGTAATTGATACACTTCCCTTATGTAAGAAAAAACTACCAAACTTGAAAATCTATACGATGAAAACAATTTTGAAGTTTTTAGGAGATGATGAAATCGTACTAGATAGACTAATAGACTATGCTAGATGGACTTTCAGAGTATTTGAAAAGGTAAGATAGTAATATATTTGTAAAGGGATAATAAATATGTGTATTAGAAAAATATTAGATGAATATGTGGTATTAGATATTGAAACAACTGGGTTTAACCCAGAAAAAGACCAAATAATTGAAGTAGCTGTTTGCAAAGTAAAAGATGGGAATATTGTTGATGAATATACTGCTTTTGTTAATTCTAAACAACCTATACATCAGTCAATAAATGGCTTTACAAATAATAAGTTAAACAATGCAGAAACAATAGATATAGTAATGCCAAAACTTTTAGAATTTATAGGGCAACTACCTATTGTTGTGCATGATGCCTATCTTGTTATGGGATTTATAAAAAAGAATTGTAATAATATTGATTTAAGTTTAGATAATGAAGTAATTGACATATTTCCTTTATGTAAAAAACAACTACCATACTTGAAAAATTATAAAGTAAGTACAATTTCAGACTTTTTAGGAAATATGGATGTTATGGTAGATGGAATAATAGATTATACCAGATTAATATGTAAAGTATTTGAAAATATCAGAGATGTATCATAATAACTGGTTTTGTCATAGCTTTTTGTAGTTTGTTTATGGTTTTGTTATGGTTTTCTAAAAATTGTGATATAGACAACGATAGGATGTGCTATGGCAATAAATAGAGTTTTGGAAGCAATAAGAAATCGCAAAATAAGGTATGCAAATTACTTGAAAACAAAATTATATTACCCGTTTCTATAAATGGCTTAAAAACGATTATAGCTTGAAATAGAAGTATTAAAACAAAAGAAAAGGAAAATGGAATTATGCAGATTAAAATACATAGAGGTGTTAATCAAATTGGTGGTTGTGTAACTGAAATTAGAAGTACAAAAGCAAAAATACTAATTGATGTTGGCTCTAATCTCCCTAATTGTGAAAATGAAATAGAAGTGAATATTGCTAATATTAGTAAAAAATGTGATGCTGTTTTTATAACACATTATCACGGCGATCATGTAGGCGAATATATGCAAGTTAATAAAGATGTTCCTATTTACA
>CANPCK010000025.1 GCA_947572545.1 uncultured Clostridium sp.
CTCCAGTTATTTCTAAGCTTTGTTCTGTTCCTGTATATTCTTTGCTGTCATCTTCGAATGTTATTCCTGTCATGTCATAGTTTGCTTTTGTTATTGTTAATTCTACTTTTAATATATTCTTTTCTGTATTTGTATTGTCTTTTACTTCTATTCCTTTATATTTTGAGCTTAACTCTTGTCCTTTTTCATTATCTGCAAAACTGAATGTTGCTGTTATTTCATATGGTGTTGTTGATGAATTTGTTCCATTTCCTGTATATTCTACTTTAATTCCTGCTTCTAATAATTTTGCTTCTATTTGTTCTTGTGTTAGTCCTTCTGCTGTTAATGTTATTGTTTGTGCACTTCCTGTATATTCTTTTGATGTACTTTCAAATTTTAGTCCCATTGCTTCTAAGTCTAATTCATATGCTTCTTGTTGTATAATTGTTAAGTTTGCAACTAATGTATCTGGTTCTGCATCTGTACTTCCAGCTACTTTTATTCCACTATAATTAGAACTTAGTTCTGTTGCATCTGCTTTAAAACTAAATTTTGCTTTAATTTGGTATGGTGTTTCTGATACTTCTGTTCCTTCTCCAACATAACTTACTTCTATTCCTGTTGGTAAGCTCTTTGTTGCACCTTCTGGCGCATTTTCCATTTCTGTTATTACTATTGTTTGTGCACTTCCTGTATATTGCACAGTTGTATCTTTAAATTCTAGTCCTAATTCTGCTAGGTCTAGTTCATATATTCCTTGTTTAATTTCTAATGTTGCAACTAGAGTATCTTCTGCATCAGCTGTTGATCCTTCTACTGTTACTCCTTTATAATTCTTAGCTATTGCTTGTCCTTCTAGTGTTGTTTCGTCTATTTCAAATACAGCTTTTACTGTATATGTTCCTGCATTTATTACATTTGTTGCATTTTGATTTGTTGTTTCATTTTTTATTAGGTTTCCTGCTTCATCATAATATTCATAACTTACTTTTATTCCTGGTTCTGGTGTACCTTGTATTGTAAGTGTTTTTCCTTGTCCATTATATGTTTCTGCTTTGTCTCCTGTTTTTCCTTCAAATGTTATTCCTTTTATTTCATATTTTTCTGCTTTTTTGATTACTAATTTTATTATTCCTGTTGCATCATTATAATTGTCGTCTCCTGCATAGTTTACATCTAATGTGATTCCTTCTTCTGTTGTTGCATCTGGTTTTACTTGTTTATCATATCTATCTGCTATTGTAAATCTATCAGATATTTTCTTCAATTCTGCTTCAATTTCTGCATATGTTACTCCATATGTTACTTCTACTGTTGTTCCTGTTGGCACTGTTCCTTCTGCTTTATTTATTGTTAGTATTGCTTCTAATGTATTTGTATCATTTCCTTGTGAATCTTTTCCTACTATTACTCTATCATATTGTTCTGCCAATAATTGTCCTTCTTCTGTTGTTTCATCTATTTCGAATATTGCTTTTACTACATATGTTCCTGCATTTGTTACCTCTTGTACATTGACATCATTTTCTTTTAATAAAATTCCATCTTTGTAGTATTCATAACTTACTTTTATTCCTGCTGGTATAGTTCCTTCTACTGCTAAAGTTCTTGATGTATCAGGAGCATAAGTATAAGCATTATCATCTATCTTACTTTCAAATTTAATTTCTCCATTTGTAATTTTGTCTTTTATATAATATGGTTGTTTGTCTGATGCAGCTATTGTTATTGTATATTCTCCTAATATTGCTTTTAAGTCTTGATATCTATATACTACTTCTATATTTTGTGTTCCTGATTTTAATGGATTATAGTTTCTTACTTCTATAATTGTGTCTGGATTATTTGTTATATCTACTGTATCTCCTCCAGCCATAAGAACATAAATTTCTACTGTTTCTCTAACTGCAGCTATTATGCTGTCTATAGGTGTATTATAGTCATATTCTGTTTTAAAGCTATCGTCAAATACTACTATTGCTCTTGCATAGTCTTCTATTGTTAATGTTGCTGTTAATACATTTGTTGCATTACTTCCATCTGCATCTTTCTTTACTATTACTCTATCATAATTTTTAAATAAGTCTGAGTTTTCATCTATTGTAAATGTTGCTGTTGCTATATGTTGTCCTACTGTTTGTGCTTCGTTTGTTGGTTTTCCATCTTCATCTAGGTAACTTAAGTTTACACCAGCTGGTATTGCTTTTCCTTCTGGTATTGTTACTTCTATTTTATATACTTTTGATCTATTAAATTTTTCTGTTTTGTCTTCGAATGTTATTCCTAAATCTGTTATATCTTTTGCAGCTTTATTGATTGTTAATGTTGCTTTTAATGTATCTGTTGTTCCTTCTGCTGCTCCCTCTACTACTACTGTTTTATAGTTTTTGCTTATTGTATCATCTGCTGGGTCAAATCCGAATGCTGCTGTTGCATTATATGTATCTGCATCTATTCCTTTATTTCCTGTGTATGATACTAATATTCCTTTTGGTACTGTTCCTGTTACTGTTATTTCTTTTTCATTTCCATCATATTCATCTGTTGCTTTGTCTTCAAATGTTACTCCTGTTACTGTATACACTTCTGCTTTATTTATTACTAGAGTTACTGTTCCTGTTGTGTCACCATAATTGTCATCCCCTGCATACATTACATTTAAAGCTGTTCCTGTTGTTGCATCTGGAATATCTGTTGCTACATATCCTGTTATTGTAAATCTATCAGATATTTTCTTTAATTCTGCTTCAATTTCTGCATATGTTGCTCCATATGTTACTTCTACTCTTGTATTTTCTGGTATTGTTCCTGCTGCCTTATCTATTGTTAATATTGCTTTTAATGTATCTGGTGTTTCTGTTGCTGCACCTGATACTGCTATTGATTCATAATTTTTACTTATTACATCATTATCTGGGTCAAATATAAATTTTGCTGTCGCTTCTTGGTTTCCTACTTCTGTTCTTGTATTATTTGTATATTGTACTTTAATTCCTTCTGGTACTGTTCCTGTTACTGTTATTTCTTTTTCATTTCCATCAAATTTTTCTGTTTTGTCTGTAAATGCTACTCCTGTTATTGTATATACTGCTGTTTTTGTTACTGTTAATGTAACTGGTGTTGAAGTTATTTCAGCATAATTACCACTAGCTTTGAAAGTTAGTGTAATATCTGTTGTTCCCACTCCAACTAATGTGATTTCTCCTGTTGTTTTATCTATTGTTGCAACATTTGTGTTGCTTGATCTAAACTCATATTCTCCTTGAGCCTGTTCTTTATTTGATGTTACTGTTGGAGCTGTTCCTGTTACTTCTACTGTTGTTTCATTTAAACTTATTGTAGGTCTTGTTTGTTCTGCTTTTGCAACATTAACTGTATATGTTGCTGTTGTTGTTTTTGTTACTCCATTTAATGTATCTGTATAAGTTATTGTTATTGTTTGGTTATCTCCTGCTGTCTCTAATAGTGTTGGAGTTACTACTATTTTTCCTTCTCCAACTTCTTCTAATAATTGTTTTAGTGTTTTTGTTGTTGCTGTATCTTTTGATGCCATTTTCACTAATACTTTAATATCTTCTAATTGTATAGTATCTCCACTTGTATATGTTGTTTTTGTATCACTTGTTACTTCTACTGTAGCTACATAATCTTTTATTGTTATTGTTTTATATATAGGTGCACTTTCATTCCCTGCTTTATCTATTGCTTTATATACTATTGTATTAGTTTGTGTTCCTAATTGATTTCTATCAAAATTTGTTTCATCTATTACTATATTAGCATTTGTATCTGTTGTTTGTGCATCACTTGTATTATTTATAAATGTTGTATCTCCAAAGAATATTGTTGCTTCTGATTTTCCTTCTACAAATGATATATCTGGTGCTTCATTGTCTATTATAAATTTTGTATCTGTTCCTGTTTTTGTTGTAGTGCTGTCTGGTAATAATGCTTTATTTTGTGTTATTTCATAATTAATAAAACCATCTGTCATCTCTTTTGTGACAGTAGTTGTAAATGTATATTTGAATTCATTTTCATTTATTTTTGTTAATATTATATTTTGTGTTTTTCCATTTATTGTTACTGTTTGGTTTAAATCTATACTTGTATTTGTATTTAGAACAAATGTTATATTATCATTTTCTTTTAAATATGTATTGCTATCATCATTTGCCGCTTTAGATGATGATATTTCTACATTTGTTATTACTGGTTGGATTTTTACTAGGTTGTTAATTGCATCATTTAACATCTTAATTTGATTTTCTATTGCTGTTTGTGTAGATTGTTTTTTATCTATCATATTTCTAGCTGATGTTAATTGTGTTTGTAAATTTGTCCAACTAATGCTTTCGTAATCTGTTTGTATTAATTCTTCTGCTCTTTTGATAACAGCATCTAAAGCTGTATAGTCTGATACATATACTGTTCTTGTAGCTGTTGATATATTTCCACAACTATCTGTTGCTGTTATTGTAACTATATATTCTCCTGAAACAGCTGTATTTACTTTAGAAGTATCTATTTCTACTGTTGTTGTTCTGCCATTTGCATCATCAAAGGCATCAGTAACAGTAGCACCTGGATCTGTATAAGTGCTACCAATTTCTATATATTGAGTTCCATCTTTTAAAGTAATTACAGGTGCATCTAAATCTTCTCGTATTATTAATTCTGCTACATATGGAGTTGTTTGATTGTATGTACCATCAAATGCAAACCATTGTAAGAAATATGTACCAGGTGTTGATGGTGTTTTGAATGTTATTGTTCCATTTGCAGGTTTATATTTTAATGTTGCTCCTGTTACGAAATCATTATTTATTTTATCTGCTTCCCATTTATATGCTATCATATAAATTTCTGTCGCATCATCTATAAAACTAATAGATACGTCACTATTAGTTTTAAGTATTGATTTATTAGTAGGTGATGACACAAGTTCTGGTTTTGTAACATCATCTACTCCTGATAATTTGTCTACTATATAATATGGGAATGTTTGTTCTACTGATACATTTGTACCATCCCAAGCATATATACTAAGTTCGTGTAAACCTAGTGTTGTTGGAACATTTTCTGCTGTCCATGTTACACTTGTAGGCAAATCATCATAGGCTACTTTTATTCTGTTTTTGTTTTCAGGGTCAATATTTTGATCCCATGTGTAATATAAAGCCTTTATTTGCTTATCGTCTTGAATTAAAAAAGAAGGTGCTGTTCCACTAAGTAATTCTCCTGTTGTCCTATTGCTACCACTTGCTATTGGTAGTGGTGTTACAGTAGGTCTAGTTGTATCACCTTCTACGGCGGCTGACATTACTGGAATTCCTGTTAGTAACATTACAATTGTCACAATTCCTGTTAATATCCTGTTTTTCTTGTTTTTAAGAAAGTTTAACATAAATTATTCCTCCTAAATTACGATTAAAAATTTCATATAACGTTTCCTAAATTATACAATGTTTACATAAATTTGTCAATACTTTTGGCAGATTTTTAAAGATATTTTGACGTTTTTTTCCTTTTTTATTTCCTTTATATTACATTAATTTTTATCATGTATAATGATATTTTCGAAAAGCCCTTTAAATTCAAATCTTTTCCTTTCGGAAATAAAGGTTTTCCCTTATATTAATGACATTTTTGACTTATGCAATTTACCTATATTTAAACATATAGTTTTTAAAGTAACTTAACCTTGTTACATAGGAAAATACTAACAAATTTAGTATTTTCCTATGTAACAAAAAACCTAGGGAGCGCATAGCGCTCCCTAGGTAAAACAGTCCAAATATATCAAAGAGAACTTCCTTCTCTAATATCGTGTAAAATGCCTTACGCCGCCTGTTGTCCGTAAACGCTGTCAAAAGCAACTATATTTCTTCCAGAGTAAAATATTGTCTTCAGTTCATGGACCGAAGCAATATTGCCCTCAGGGACAACTGGGTCACCATCAGGATTGGGAATTTCCCCTGGATCCGGTTCAGGATCGGGTTCATCCTCAGGAACAACTGGGTTGCCTCCAGGGTTGGGAATTTCTCCTGGCTCAGGCTCGGGATCAGCCTCATCCTCAGGGATAACTGGGTCACCTCCAGGGTTAGGAATTTCTCCCGGCTCAGGATCAGGATCAGGATCCCCTCCAGGGACAACTGGGTCGCCTCCAGGGTTAGGAATTTCTCCCGGCTCAGGATCAGGCTCAGGATCAGGATCCCCTCCAGGGACAACTGGGTCACCACCAGGGTTGGGAATTTCCCCTGGATCTGGTTCAGGATCGGGCTCAGGATCTGGCTTAGGATCGGGCTCAGGATCCGGCTTAGGATCCGGCTTAGGATCCGGCTTGGGATCAGGCTTAGGATCTGGCTTAGGATCTGGCTTAGGATCTGGCTCAGGATCCGGCTTAGGATCCGGCTTAGGATCTGGCTTAGGATCAGGATCAGGATCCGGCTCAGGATCTGGTTTAGGATCAGGATCAGGATCCGGTTTAGGATCAGGATCAGGATCGGGCTTAGGATCAGGCTTAAGATCGGGCTCAGGATCTGTGCTGCCAGAGTCACCAGAGCTGTTAGAGTCGTCAGAGTTGCTGGATCTGTCAGTGTCACTGGAATTCCTATCCGCAGGCTTCACTGTCAAAACTACACTCCCCACAGTGGGTTTGTGTGTTTTATCTCCATCGTATATCACAGAGATAATTGTGATTCCTTCTCCCTTGACAGTAATTTTTCCTGTTTTGGCATCAATCGTAGCCACCTCAGGATTGCTGCTGTAGAAGGTTTTGGTTCCAATCAAATTATCTTCGTTGGATACCTTTATCTGAGGGCTGCTCCCTCCTTTTTCCACTGTAGAAGAAGTAATAGCCACACTTACCTTGGCCTGTTCTTCCTTTTCAGCTTCCTTGGGATCTTTCGTTACCCTCAAGATATCGCTCGCAACGACCATTCCATGCTTATCCTTCTCTCCCGAGTAGGTTACGGAGATAATCGTATCTCCTGTTCCTACTATTTTCAGCTTTCCCGTTTTGGCGTCAATTGTCGCCACCTCAGGATTACTGCTGTAGAAGGTTTTGACCCCAAAAAGGCCATTATCGTTGGTCACTTTGACCACAGGAACAGTCTTACTCCCCAGTTGTACAGTATCGTGCTCAATAGTCACCTGCATAGCAGGTTCTACTCTTAGCATTTCGCTTACAACAGCGGGACTGTGTGTTTCATCTCCTGCATAAACTACAGAGATGATAGTGGTACCTTGCCCAACAGCAGTGATTTTACCTGTTTTGGCATCAATCGTTGCCACCTCAGGGTTACTGCTGTGGAATGTTTTGGTTCCATACAACTTTGTCTTGCTGGTGGCTGTTACTTTCGGTGTAACATCCACTCCCACCTTCATAGTAGACGGAGTCAAAGTCATCTTAAGATCACCTTGCTCTTCCTTCTTGGAGCTAGAGAGTGTTTTTGTCACACTCAACACAGCACTGCCAAAAGTAGGATTGTGCTCATCATCTCCAGAATAAATCACAGAGATGACAGTATTTCCCTCTCCTACAAGAGAGATTTTACCTGTTTTGGCATCAACTGTTGCCACGTTGACGTCGCTGCTGTAATAGGTCTTGGTGCCAAAAAGCTTTTCCTCATTGGCAACCACCGCTGTCGGAAGCGTCTTGTCTCCAAGTTTTACTGTGCTCGGGTTTACCACCACTTGCACTTTTTCTTGGTCGACCGGCGGCTTTGGCTCAGCTTCTGCTTCTTGCGTTACCGCATCTGCAGTCTTGTCAACAGCTTCCGTAGTCTGGCTTCCATCTGCCTTCACAGTTTCTGCTGTCGTAGCACCTGCTACTTCTGCAGCATAGCCAGTGGTAGAAAACACAGGAAGCACCAGAATTGCGCAGATCATAATGGAAATGATTCCACTCATAACCATAGCAGTTCTATTGTTACCCATCCTCATTTTGATTCCTCCTAATTTAATCGAATTAGTTGTCATGATACACTTGGTTTAGATCTTTGCTTTATTCAATTTTCAAGGTGCACTTTTGGACTGTTTTTTAGGGTCCTTCGCAGCTGAACATGAGTGCTGCTAATATATATAAACATATAGGCAACTTGGCCTATATGGTAATTTTATTATAACTTATTTTGCAAAATAAGTCAACATAAGTATAATTTTAGCATTTTTTTTAATAATTTCATTTTAATTAAATTTTCATGCATATTTTCATTGACATTATTTAAAAAATACTATAAAATGTTTTTTAAATAGTGATATTTTCAATTATATTGTGGAGGTTCTTATGAAAAAATTATTTATAGTCTCTTTTATGTTTAGTTTAATTATAATATGTGCTTGTAGTTTTGTTTATGCTACTAATGTTGATATGAATTTAACTTCAAATTCATCTAATATAGATAATACTGTTTATGGCAGTAATATAAATCAAAGAGAAGATGAAAATATAAATTCTTATACAAATAACATAGTTAATGAAGATACAGCTTTGAATAATATAGATGATCCAAGTCCTGATATTTATGTAGGTTCTACTGCGGCTTTAAGTTCTACTAATTTAAGTTTATCTAATATATTAAATATTATTTTAATTGTTTTAGGAATTTTATTAGTATTATTTGCTATAGCAATATTGATTCGTATGCGTTAAAAAATTTAATTTTTTAAACACTAAATTGGGATTGATTTCCTCTTTAGTGTTTTTTTGTATGGATATTTTTTTCTCTTTTTATACACAATATATATAGTTTTTAATAAACTTTTTTATATTCTAGGAAATTACATGTATAACTTGTAATTGATATAGAAGATAATTATGCGAAAATTAGATTTTCTTGCAAGAAGTCTTGCTATAAAATCTTTGTTCCGCTTTTTCTTAAATCTATATAAGGAGGAAAATAAAATGCTAAAAAAATCTTTAATTATATTATCCATATTTTGTGCTCTAATTTTTACTTCTAGTATATGCTTTGCTGCAAATTTAATGCAAGGTGCTGAAAGTACATTAAATCGTGCTGGAGAAGGTATCCATGATATGGTAAATGGAGCAACAGAAGCTGCTGGAAATGCTAAAGATAGTGTTTCTAGTATGGTAGAAGATATTAAAAATGGTGCTAAAAGTGCTGGGGATAATATCCATGACAGTATGTCAAAAGCTGGAGATTCTGTATCTGGTATGATAACTAATAATGAATATAGTGCAACTAGAACTTCTGCTACTAATATGACTAATACTGGTACAAACTTTGTTTGGATTATTCTTGCTATTGCAGCAATAGCTATAGTAGCTCTTGTATGGTATTACGGATCTCAAGCTGATAATAGAACTCATCATTAGTATTACAAACTGAGGATAAATTAGATATATTTTTTTCTAAAGTGTGTATTTAATATCTATGAAAAATATCTCTAATCTATCTTCAGTCTTTTATTATTTCTATTTACTTATTTTATTTCAGATGTTATAATATATTTACTTATTAGAGAGGAGTTTTAAAATGACCAGCTTAAGTTTTAAAAATCCTGTTGCTAAACACAATTATGAGATTATTGATACTATTGAAACTCGGTATTGTGCTTACTGGTACAGAGATTAAATCTATAAGAAATCGGAAAAGTTAATTTAAAAGATAGTTATGCTGTTGTAAAAAATGGAGAAGTTTTTGTTTATGGTATACATATTATTCCATATGAACATGGTAACATTAAGAATAAATACCCTTTAAGAAATAGAAAACTTTTACTTAATAAAAGAGAAATAAATAGGCTTATTGGTATGGTTCAGCAAAAAGGTCTTTCTCTTGTTCCTATGTCCTTATATTTTAAAAAGAATTTTGTTAAAATAGAACTTCGGTATCGGAAAAGGCAAGAAGCTTTTTGATAAAAGACGTGAAATGGCTAAAAAAGATGCAGAGCGTAAAATTGAACGTGCTCTTAAGAATAATTAAAAAAAGATATATTAGAATTTAAAATCATTTCTAATATATCTTTTTTATTATAGTTTTTTAAAAAACTAGTATTGTTAGCTATATGAGACAAATATTACATTGTGAGTATTGAATTTGTCCTAGCATTAGAATTGCAAGTCAATATTTATTTTGAAAGCTAAGCTTTATTGCTTGATCCAAATACATTCCTAATTTTATGTTTTACTACTTCTGTTATTTTTTCTCTTGCTGGTACCAAATATTTTCTAGGATCAAATGCTTCTGGTGCTTCTCCAAATACTTTTCTTATTTCTGCTGTCATAGCTAGTCTTAAGTCTGTATCTACATTTATTTTTGATACTCCTCTTTTACTTGCTTCATTTAGCATTTCATCTGGTACTCCCTTTGCTCCTGGTATATTTCCACCATATCTATTACATGTTTCTACTAATTCTGGTATTACTGTTGATGCCCCATGTAATACTATTGGTGTATTAGGTAATTTTTCTTTTATTTTTTCTAGTATATCAAATCTAAGTTTTGCTTCTCCTTTAAATTTATATGCTCCATGGCTTGTTCCTATTGCTATTGCTAAAGAGTCACACCCTGTCCTTTCTACAAATTCTTTTGCTTGATCAGGATCTGTATACATTGCATCACTTGCATCTACATTCACATCATCTTCTATTCCTGCTAATTTCCCAAGTTCTGCTTCTACTACAACTCCTCTTTCATGTGCATATTCTACAACCTTTTTTGTTAATGCTATATTTTCTTCGAAATCATATTTTGAACCGTCTATCATTACTGATGTAAATCCTGCGTCTATACACATTTTACATGTCTCAAAGTCTGGCCCATGATCTAAATGCATAGCTATTGGTACATCTGTTTCTCCTACTGCTGCTTCTATCATTTTCATTAAATAGTTTATTCTAGCATATTTTATTGCACTTGAAGATGCTTGTAATATTACTGGTGAGTTTTCTTCTTTTGCTGCATCTACTATTGCTTGTATGATCTCCATATTATTAACATTAAATGCTCCTATTGCAAAATGTTCTTTCATTGATTTTTCAAACATTTCCTTTGTTGTAACAAGTGCCATCTCTAATCATTCCTTTCTTTATTTGTATTATTTTATCTTTGTAAAGAATTCATATAGTTTTAGACAAACAAAAGTGAAATTAATAAGGTGTATTAAAATATTTGCATTTTATCTCACTTATAGTCTAACAATGTAATTGCTTATTATTTACAAATTTATTCACACATTATATCATAAAAGTTTTTAAATGCATACCCATTATCTCGAAAATATGAAATAACATGTGGCAAGAAGTCTGCCGTAAGTTGTTTGGTTCCTGAATCATGCATTAATACTACTACTTTATTTTTTCCTTCTGCTGTTGATATCAAACTGCTTATCATGCTTTCTTCCGTAGGTGTTCCTACTGCATCACTTGTAAGTGAGTTCCAGTTTATGTGTGCTATATTATTTTGGTCTAAAAGCTCCATTGCTGCTTTTTTTATTTTAGCATATTTTCCTCCTGAACTCCCTCCTGGAAATCTGAATAAATAGCTGTTGTATCTTTCTTGTCCTATTGCTTGTCTTATTATTTCCTCTGTTCTATTGTATTCATCTAATACAGCATTAGGCGCTGAATATATTGCTTTGTAGTTATGTGAGTATCCATGATTTGCTATATAATGCCCTTTTTCGTATTCTTGTTTAACTAGTTCTGGATATAATTCTGCCCTACTCCCAAGTACAAAAAATGTTGCTTTTACTTTTTCATTCTCTAATGTTTGTAATATTTGTGGTGTAACATTTGATGATGGGCCATCATCAAATGTTAAATATACTGCCTTTTCTTCTCCTTCTTCTGCATATATATTTTGCATTCTGTTTTTTGCATTTTCTGAGTATACTGGTTGTCTTTGATTTATTTCTATTTCTTCTTTTTGATTTTCTTTTTTAGCTTCTTCTTGTGCTTTATATTCTGCTAGTAGTTTTTCATTATGTGATTTTGCAAGTAAAAGTCCTACAATTATTGCTGTAATAACTACTGTAAATACTATTGTTATAATTACCAATATTCTATTTATCATTTTTCTTCTTCCAGTCTTTACATCTGATATTTCAGTTAAATCTACATCTTCTTCCTCCATTTTCTCCCTCACTTCTCAAAATATGCTAGTTATTTTTTGCCTATTCTTCATTTTTTAATGTATTTATTTTAAATAGTTTTAATATTTCTACTATTATTAATGGAGATATTATAAGTATTATTGTTTCTATTATATTTTCTTTTGGAAGCACTGCTATACTAAATATCTCTCTTAATACAGGAACAAATAGTATAGCTGATACTAATAGTCCTGATACTAATATTGCAAGTATTAATTTCTTATTATCAAATATTCCTGTTTTGAATATTGATTCTTTATTATTTCTAATATTGAATACATGTACAAGTTCTGAGAATGCAAGTACTGTAAAAGCCATTGTTTGAGCTATTTGTATTCTCTCTGTTTCTGACATTCCTTTTGTTGAAGAAAGTCCAATTATGAATGCTATTAAAGTGATTATTCCTATCATCGCTCCTTGATATATTACTCTAAATAACATTCCTCCTCTAAATATTCCTTTTGAATTGTCTCTTGGTTTTCTATTCATTATATTTTCTTGTGCTGGATCTACTGCAAGAGCAAGTGCTGGTAACGAGTCTGTTACCAAATTTATCCAAAGTATGTGTATTGCAAGTAATGGTGTTACTGCTCCTATATCTGATATTCCAAACCATTTTGACAGCATTGGTGCTAACATTATCGCAAAGAATAACACTACTATTTCTCCTATATTACTTGATAATAGAAATTGTATTGCTTTTAGAATATTATCATAAATTCTTCTTCCTTCTTCAACTGCTGTTACTATGCTTGCAAAATTGTCATCTGTTAATATTACATCTGCTGCTTCTTTCGCAACATCTGTTCCGACCTTTCCCATTGCACATCCTATGTCTGCTGTTTTTAGTGCTGGTGCATCGTTCACTCCATCTCCTGTCATTGCAACTGTTTCTCCATTTGCTTTCCATGCTTTTACTATTCTTACTTTGTGTTCTGGAGAAACTCTAGCATATACACTATATTTTCTTATATTTTTTGTCAATTCTTCATCTGATATATTGTCTAATTGGTTTCCTGTTATCGCTTCTTTTTCTTTTTCCAATATTCCTAGTTCTTTTGCTATTGCCATTGCTGTAATCTTATGGTCTCCTGTTATCATGACTGTTTTTATTCCTGCTGTTTTGCATTTTTCTACAGCAGCTTTTACTTCTAGTCTTGGTGGATCTATCATTCCACACATTCCTAAAAATATTAAATCTTTTTCTATATATTTCATTTCTTCTTCTGTTGGTTTGTGCTCTATTATCTTATATCCACATGCTAAAACTCTTAGCGCTGATTTTGCCATTTGTTCGTTGTTTTCACATATTATTTTTTTATAGTTTTCTAAGTCATATTTTATTCCTTCTTTTGTTTCGTATGCTTTACATCTTTCTAATAGTTCATCTGTCCCACCTTTAGTATATACTATATATTGTCCATTTATGTTATTTATGGTTGTCATTAATTTTCTTTCTGAATCAAATGGTATCTCATTTTCTCTTGGATTTGATTTTAATAAACCTTTTCCATAACTTAGTTTAAATCCCATGTCTATTAATGCTGTTTCTGTTGGATCTCCCGTAAGCTCATTATTTGCTCCTACTTTTGTGTCATTGCATAACATATTTGTATATACTAATTTTTCAAGTAGTGCATTTTTTTCTATTTTATCTATATCATAAGTATTTCCATTTATAAATATCTTTTTTACTGTCATTTTGTTTTGTGTTAGTGTCCCTGTTTTGTCTGAACATATTACTGTTGCACTTCCTAATGTTTCTACTGCTGGTAACTTTTTTACTATGGCATTTTTCTTTACCATTCTTTGCATTCCTATTGCAAGTACTATTGTAGATACTGCAGCTAGTCCCTCTGGTATTGCTGCAACAGCTAAGCTCACAGCTGTCATAAACATGTCTACTATTTCTTTTCCTTCTGCTATCCCTATTAAAAATATTACTATGCATATTCCTAAACATGCTATCCCAAGTGTCTTTCCTAATCCATTTAGTTTCTTTTGAAGTGGTGTTTCCTTTTCTTCTACTTCATTTAACATTCCTGCTATCTTTCCCACTTCTGTATTCATTCCTATAGATGTTACTATTCCTTTTCCTCTACCATATGTTACTAAGCTTGATGAAAATGCCATGTTTTTCCTGTCTCCTAAACTTGTCTTTTCATCCATTATTATTCCTGTTGTTTTCTCTATTGGCACTGATTCTCCTGTAAGTGCTGATTCTTGTACCTTTAAGTTTGCCGTTTCTACTAATCTTATGTCTGCTGGTATATAGTCTCCTGTTTCAAGTACTACTATGTCTCCTTGTACAAGCTCTCTTGCAGGTATTATTTTTATTTCTCCATTTCTTATAACTTTTGATGCGTGTGCACTTAGTTTTTGTAACGCTTCTAATGATCTTTCTGCTTTGTTTTCTTGTATTACTCCTATTATTGCATTTACTACTACTACTATCATAATTATTATTGAATCTGTAAATCCTTCTCCATTGTTCATCCCTACAACTGCTGATATTATCGCTGCAATTATTAGAATTATTATCATAAAGTCTTTAAATTGTTCAAAGAATTTTATTATTATACTTTTTTTCTTTTTTGCTTCTAGTTCATTAAACCCATATTTTTCCCTCTTTTTTATTATTTCTACATCTTTTAATCCGATTTTCTATATTTGTCTCTAATTCTTTTTCTATGTCTTGTATTTCTTTATTAAAATAATTCATATAGATTTGTCCTTTCTCTTAAGTATCATTATATAATTTTTATTCTAACATATACTATATTTTATATCAATATAATTTGTCGAAAAATGGTTAAAGTTTTAGTGAGTTCAAGGGTGATTTTTAAGTCCATCCTCAAAATCACCCTCGAACTTTTATTTAATTTTATGTATCATCTATCATGTCTATTATATCTTTACATTTTCTCCATGTTGATACTGTTACATATTCATTTTCTTTTTTGAAGTTTTTTAATTTTTTTAGGGTTTTATCTTTTGATGAAAGATCTGCTAATATTACTTTTTTTATCACATCTTCTTTTCCATACATTATTTTGAATAATACTGATCTAAGTACTCCTTCTATTCCTTTTTCTTGATTCTTTGCAGCTATTATTATGTATATTCCATCTTCTCTTAAGTTTGTATATTGCATTATATAATATATTGTCTTGATTATTTCTATTAGCCCATATATTGCAAGTATATAGACTAATGTATTTAATATAAAGTCTAACATATTTTCACCTCATATTTCTATACATTAGTCTATGAACTGTAATTATTTATGTGATTGTCCTACATTATTCCCATTTTTTTAGCCATTTGCTTTCCTTTTTTCATTAATGTCTTTTTTGTTCTATTTGTACTCTCCATATATGCCATTGCAATTCCTGCTGAAACCACAGTTCCTATTAAAACACCTTTTACAAATTTCATTTCTTATCCTCCCTTATTAAAATATTGTTAGTATTATTATTACTTTTTTACCTAAATATATACTTTTATTTTTTATTTCCTTCCTTATCTTAAATCGCAAATCTAATTTAGAAAAGAGTTTCTCATTTGGCAATATATATTAGATAGATATTTTCTTTTAAAATTGTATTTCTTTATTTTAAGAAATACAATGTCAAATGATAATCATTTTTTATCTTTTATAAATAAAGAATATATTTCAAATGCTGCTATACATAATAAAAATATTCCAAAGTAAAGTTTTAGTTTATTTGTGTCTAAGTTTACTGATATTTTTGCTCCGAATTATTGCTCCAATTATTCCAAATATTGTAACTTGTATTCCTGTTTTCCATTTTATTAGCTTTTGCTTTATATTCATTACTATTGAGACTATTGATGTTGGAATAAAAAATACAAGGTTCGCCCCTTGGGCTATATGTTGGTCTTTTCCTAAAAACAATGAGAGACAAAGTATGAGTATTGTTCCTCCTCCCATTCCCATTGCACTAACTATTCCCGATATTCCTCCTATTAATACATTTAACATTTTTCTCCTTTCTAACTGTCTTTTATCTTTGTATGATTAGTTTAATTCCTACATATATAAGGAATGCTGTAAAAAATATCTTAAGTGTTTTGTTTGACAGCTTTTTCAATAGTTTTGTACCTACTATCCCTCCGTATTACACCTCCTATTGCACAAAGTATTCCTGTTTTTAATTCTATATATGATGAACTAAAATAGAATATTGAACTTGCACATACCATTGGAAGTATACAGAAAATAGATGTTGCTCTTGCCTCTTTTTCTTCTAATTTCAAAATAAAAGTAAATGCTGGAACAAGTATCATACCGTCCTCCTGATCCAAAGAGTCCAGTTACTGTTCCAGCAAATAGTCCAATTATAATTTTCTTTAACATTTTTATCGCACCACTTTAATAATAAATAATATATAGTTATTATTCATCATTTTTTTGTTTTTTATTCTTATTTATTTCTTGTATTGCAAGTTCTGTTAAAATTTTATCACATTTTAACATTTGTCCTATTATTTCTTCTCTTAATTTTTCTTCTTTTATATTTTCCGCCTTATCTAAAAATTTTTGTACTGCACTTAAATATTCTTTATTTTCTTCTTTCCATGTTTTTTTAACTTCCATGTTAATCACCAACCTTACAGTTTTAATGTGTTTACTTTTGCACATATTTTTGTTACTTCTAACGTTATATTCTTCTCATCTTCTGTAATTTTAATACATTAAGTGATAAAATACAACAAATAAATTAAATTTTCGACAAAATGTTATATTCAGAGTGTGAAATGGAGGCTATTATGATTAGAATTAAACTTTCTGATTTACTTGGAAAACATAAGATGAATCAAAAAACTTTATCTAGACTTACTAACATTAGACCTGCGACAATTTCCAAAATGTATTATGAGGAAACTAAATGTATTGATATTAGTCAAATTAATAATCTTTGTAAGGCTCTAGATTGTGAAGTTTCAGAGTTGTTTGAATATATTCCAGACAATCAAAATAGCAAAAGATAACTTTAGAAAAATCGTAGATTTCTCTAAAATGACAAAAAATGCACCTAAAAAATTTGGTTTTCCTTATTTCTTAAGTGCATTTTTTTCGTCTCTACTTCATAGCGTCTCTAAACATTTCATTTAACATTTGTGGGTTGGCTTTTCCTTTTGTTTCTTTCATTGCTTGACCAACTAAGAAACCTAACGCTTTTTCTCTTCCTCCTCTAAAATCTATTACTGATTGAGGATTCTGATTTATTATCTTTTGTACTATTTCTTTTATTGCACTTTCGTCTGATATTTGAATCCAACCATTTTTTTCTATTATTTTACTTGGACTTTCTGGATTTTCAAACATCTTCTCAAGTACATCTTTTGCAATTTTACTACTTATTGTTCCTTTTTCGATAAGCTTTATTAGTTCTGATAAATTTTCAGGTGTAAATGGTATTTGATCTGGTTCCATTTCTTTGTCATTCAATATTCTCGCTATATCCGATAATAACCAATTACATGCTGCTTTTGGATTATTACACTTCTCTGCTGCATCTTCAAAAAAGTTAGATAAATATTTTGATGCTGTCAGTGTTTTTGCTTCTTTTTCTGTTAGTTTATATTCTGTAATATACCTTTTCTTCCTGCTTTCTGGGAGCTCTGGTAGATTTTTACGTATATTTTCAATATATTTTTCTGAAAGCTTTATTGCAGCTAAATCTGGGTCTGGAAAATATCTATAATCTTGTGCATCTTCTTTATCTCTCATTGAAAATGTTCTTCCTGATACTTCATCCCAGCGAAGTGTTTCCTGTTCTATTTTTCCTTCATTTTCTATTATTTCTATTTGTCTTTCTACTTCATATTCAATGGCTCTTGAAATAGATTTAAAGGAGTTCATATTTTTCATTTCTGTTCTAGTTCCATATTCTTCTTGTCCTTTTTTTCTAATGGATACGTTTACATCTGCTCTTAACGATCCTTCTTGCATCTTACAGTCTGATACTTCTATATATTCAAGTATTGATTTTAGTTTTTTTAGATATGCATCTGTTTCTTGAACTGATCTGATGTCTGGTTCTGATACAATTTCTATTAATGGTACTCCTGCTCTATTTAAGTCTACTAAGCTTCCTCTTCCATAGTCATCATGATTAAGCTTTCCTGCATCTTCTTCTATATGTATTCTTGTTATTCCTATTTTTTTCTTTCCTTCTGTTGTTTCTATTTCTACATACCCTTT
>CANPCK010000026.1 GCA_947572545.1 uncultured Clostridium sp.
GTACCCAATGGGAAGACACTCTTTTTTTAGTGTCTACTCCATTGGGTACATTTTATTCTAGGACACCCTCTTTTGACTTTCATAGAAGAAGCGTAAATTTCTTCATCTATAAAAATTCACATTTATATCCATATGGGCGATTTTTGTTTGTATTCTGTAAATAATACACGCATTGATACCAAATTTTTACTTAAATTTGTTATAAGCATATATCAATGATTTCTTGACCCAAAGGGGTTATAAACATTAGTCTTTTGTTAAAACTAAGTATTCCATGTTCATTGTCAGAAAATGGATTATGTTTTTTCCTTAAAAAATTAAATGCATATTGGTATATGTCATTTTGATTGGGAATAGAACCATGATAAACTGATATTACTCTTAATCTTATTAGGTTATTCAATGTTATAGGGTCAATTTGAAGAATATCATCTTTTTGAGAATAATTAAGTAAGTATCTATAATCATCATAATTGACACTATTATCGTAATGTGTAAATTTTAATTGTATAATTGGAAAATTACATTTCGTACCACGGTCTTTTAGTAATTTTAAAAAATTAGCATCTTCTTTACTAAATTGTTTAACAATTTCTATATAAGAAGGAAGAACTCTGTCTTGTTTTGTCTTATCCATATCTGAAATCAAGATATTAGTGAACATTTCTTTCAAGTAATCTGTATCTATATTGTATTTTAGGTTTTCAATTGTTGGACCTAAAATATTTATTTTTGGAGGAACTAGATTTTCAGCAGATACTTCTTTTGCTCGTTCTTCCAATTCTATTGCATAATTGGATAATTTATTTTTTGCATATAAATTATATTTTTGCACAGGATACAATGCTGTATTGTAAAAAAAGTCAATAACCGAAGCAATAGTAGAGCTAGAACTATCTAATATCTTATGAAATGTATCATTGTATACTTCATTTACAACATTTGTTAAATCAATCTTAGCTTCTATTGGTAATTTATTTTTGCTCATTTATTTTCTCCTTTATTTTATAATTCCATTATTTCCTTTTGATTACTACAGAATCATGTCCCATTTAACAATCTTCAACTTTCTGCAGAATAATAATATCTCTGTTAAAATATTTAGGCTCCATGCTATAATCTTTTTTAGAGAGAAAAAATGTCTGCTTTTATTAATTCAGAAAATCTTTTTGTTTACTATGATAGTATTATACATTGGCCTTAGGCTAATGTCAATAGTGTTTAAATAAAGCTAGTCGTTGTGACAAGCAGGATTGGAAAGAATAGTTTTAAGAATATTTGCAAAAATATATAAGAAAAAAGAATAAATACATAAAGCAAGATACTTAAAAATAAATAGATGTCCCTAAGATTTTATCAAATTTTAGGAACGTCTATTTATTTGATTGTAATTATAAAAAAAATATGATATACTTTGTACTTAAGGAGGCAAAAGATGGCAGTATATGAATACAAGACACAAATACGATTTAATGATATAAATGAAAATAATGAGCTATCAGACAAAGGGCTGTTAAACATATTGGCAGAAGCAGCAGGAGTACATTCACAAGAAGTAGGATATGGACTAAATAATGTACAAGAAACAAACTGCACTTGGATGATCTTATATTGGAAAGTAAAAATAAAAAAAAGACCAAAATGGAAAACAGAACTAACAATAAAAACGTGGCCAAGCGAATACAATAAAGTAGTAACATGGAGAGAATTTGAAATATATGACAAAGAAGAAAAAATTGGTGTAGCAAGTACACAGTGGGTAGCAATAGACTTAAGAAGTCGGAGATATATTAAAAATCACAGAAGAAATTATAGACAAATATGGAATAGTAGAAAGCAAAGTATTTACAGAAAAACTAAATGGAAAGATAAAAGAACCAGAAGAAATGCAAAAAACATATGAATATATTACAACAAGAAGAGATATAGACACAAATCATCATGTAAATAATGTAATATATTTGGACTTTGCATATAATGCACTTCCAAAAGAAATTAGTATTAACTTTGATAAATTAGAAATATATTATAAAAAGCAAATAAAAATAGGAGAAACAATTCATTGTTTATATAAACAAGAAGGAAATAGTCATATAATTGCAATAAAAAGCCAAGACGAAAAGACTTTGCATGCAATATTAAAATTTAATTAAAATATAAAAATAAAAAAAGGAGGTAATGTCATGATAGAAATAAGATGGCATGGAAGAGGAGGACAAGGAGCAAAAACAGCATCATTATTGCTTGCAGATGCAGCATTTAATACTGGAAAATACATACAAGGATTTCCTGAATATGGACCAGAAAGAATGGGAGCACCAATCACAGCATATAACAGAATAAGTACAGAACCAATAACAATACATAGTAACATTTATGAACCAGACTATGTAGTAGTAGTAGATGATACTCTACTTGAAGCAGTAGATGTAACAGCTGGATTAAAAAACACAGGAGCAATAGTAATAAATACAACAAAAGAAGAAGAATACATTAAATCAAAACTAAAAGGATATGAAGGAGAAATTTATACAGTAGATGCTAGAAAAATATCATTAGAAACACTTGGTAAATATTTCCCAAATACACCAATGCTTGCAGCAATAGTAAAAGTAAGTAAAGTAATGACAGACGAAGAACTACTGAATGATATGCAAGGATCATTTAAACATAAATTTGCCAAAAAACCAGAAGTAATAGAAGGAAATATGAATGCACTTAAGATGGCATTAAATGAAGTGAAAAAAATCTAATAAAAAATGATCAATTTTGCATATTAGCTTTCAAATACAAAAAATATATAAATATGCAATATCACACCATAGCTGTTTTGATTTGAAAAGCCTAATAATATAATAGTTTAAAAAAACAAAGAGGAGGAAACAATGAAAATAACACCTAATACATCATCAGAAGAAATGACAATTGCTGGAAACATATATGAAGCAGGAAATGCTAGAGAATTTAAAACAGGAGACTGGCGTTCACAAAAACCAGTATATATAAGTGAAAAATGTAAACAATGTGGACTATGTTTTCCAGTATGCCCAGATGACAGTATACCAGTAAACAAAGAACAAAAGAGAGAAGACTTTAACTATGACTATTGTAAAGGATGTGGAATCTGTGCAAAAGTATGCCCATTCGGTGCAATAGAAATGAAATAATTTTAAGAATTTAGATAAAGGAGAAATAAAATATGAGAGAAAGATTAAGCGGAAATGAAGCAGCAGCAATAGCAATGAAACAAATAAATCCAGATGTAGTTGCAGCCTTCCCTATAACACCTTCTACAGAGATACCACAATATTTTTCAACATTTGTAAACAATGGAACAGTAGACACAGAATTTGTTGCAGTAGAAAGTGAGCACAGTGCAATGAGCGCATGTATTGGAGCAGAAGCAGCAGGTTCAAGAGCAATGACAGCAACATCTGCAAATGGACTATCACTAATGTGGGAAATGATATATATAGCATCAAGTATGAGATTACCAATAGTAATGTCACTTGTAAACCGTGCAGTATCAGGACCACTAAACATACATAATGATCATTCAGATGCTATGGGAGTAAGAGATGCAGGTTGGATAATGCTATTTTCAGAAAATAACCAAGAAGCATATGATAACTTACTTATGGCACATAGAATAGCAGAACACAAAGACGTAATGTTGCCACTTATGGTATGTCAAGATGGATTTATAACATCACACTCAATAGAAAACATAGAATTAGTAGAAGATGAAAAAGTAAAAGAATTCGTTGGAAAATATAATCCAGAACATTACTTATTAAATAAAAAAGAGCCAATAGCAATGGGACCACTAGATGTACAAACATATCTATTCGAACATAAATACCAACAAGCAAATGCAATGAGAGAATCAAAACAAGTTATAAAAGAGGTATCAGAAGAATTTGAAAAAATGACAGGAAGAAAATACTCATTCTTTGAAGAATATAAACTAGAAGATGCAGAAATAGCAATAGTATGTATGAACTCAACAGCAGGAACAACAAAATATGTAGTAGATAGTTTAAGAGAAAAGGGAATAAAAGCAGGGCTATTAAAAATACGTATGTTTAGACCATTCCCTACAGAAGAAGTTGCAAAAAGTTTATCAAAATTAAAAGCAATAGCAGTACTAGACAAAGCAGATCCAGTAAATGGAGCGGGAGGAGCGCTATTTACAGATGTAGCATCAAGCATGTATGTAGGAAAAGCAAATGTACCAATGGTAAACTACATATATGGTATAGGAGGAAGAGACACAACAGCAAAAGATATAGAAGAAGTATATGAAGACTTAACTGAAATTGCAAAAACAGGAAATATAGGAAATCCATATAGATACTTTGGTGTAAGAAGGGAGGAAAAATAAAAATGTATAATGTAAAAGAAATAATATCTGAAAAGCCTTCAAGATTTACAGCAGGACATAGAATGTGTGCAGGCTGTGGTGCGCCACCAGTAGCTAGAATGATACTAAGAGCATTAAAAGAAGACGATCATGCAGTAGTATGTGGAGCAACAGGATGTATGGAAGTATCAACATTTATATATCCATATACATCATGGACAGACTCATTTATACATACAGCATTTGAATGTGCAGGAGCAACTTTATCAGGAGTAGAAGCAGCATATAGAGCATTAAAAAAACAAGGGAAATTGCCAGAAGGAGAAAATACAAAATTTATAGCATTTGGAGGAGACGGAGGAACATATGATATAGGACTTCAAAGTTTATCAGGAGCTATGGAAAGAGGACATGATATGGTATATGTATGTTATGATAATGGAGCATACATGAATACAGGAATACAACGTTCATCAGCAACACCACGCTTTGCAGATACAACGACATCACCAGCAGGAACAGTAGTCCCTGGTAAAATGCAAGCAAGAAAAGACTTAACAGAAATAATGGCAAGCCACCATATACCATATGTTGCACAAACAATAGCAACAGCAAACTTCAAAGATTTATATGAAAAAGCAGAAAAGGCAATATATACAGAAGGTGCAGCATTTTTAAATGTAATGGCACCATGTCCTAGAGGTTGGGGATATGCAACAGAAGACCTAATGAAAATAAATAAACTAGCAGTAGATACATGCTATTGGCCATTATATGAAGTAGAAAATGGTAAATACAAAGTAAACTATAAACCAGCAAAAAAATTGCCAATAGAAGAATTTTTGAAACCACAAAGAAGATTTAAGCATATGTTTAAACCAGGAAACGAATGGATGATAGAACAATTTCAAAAAGAACTAGACGAAAGATGGGAAACATTACTTAAACTAGAAGAAATAACAAATAAATAAGTCAATATACTAAAAAAGTAGTACAAAGTTAGACACAGAAAAAAATCGTGAATTGGAAAATGATTTTTCTATTTTGTAAATAGTAGTACAAAATAGAATGACAACACCTAATAATTTATCTAAAAAGTCGTGAATATAAAAAAGTATTCATGACTTTTTAACTTTAGGAAAAAAGAGGATAGATTAGAACAAGAACACTCTAATTATGAGAACTAATTTTGGACTAGATTTTTATCAGCCTTCATAAGTATTGCATTTTAATTAATTCTCATAAATTAACTACAAAATTAGTAAAAAATAACTTAAAAAATTCGCAAATATTAATTCTTATTTTTGGATAAAAAACATTGAACTAGCACTAAAAATATGATATATTTAACATATTAAAATATATAGTTAGGTGGGGTTTATATGGCAAGAAGAGGAAAAAGATATGATACAGGAGAGGCAAAATTAAATGTAAAAAAAATAATTGCAGTAATAGTATTTATACTAGTTATTATAATGTTTATTGTAGGGATAAAATATTTACTCGAAAATCATTCAGAAAATGCATCAGGAAGAATAGAAACCATAACTTACTATACAATTTATGATAATGGAAAATGGGGAGTAATAGACTCACATGGAAGACTTGTCGTAAATGCAAACTATGATGAAATGATAGTAATACCAGATAATACAAAAGAAGTATTTTTATGTGCATATGATATAGACTATGAAAATAATACATATAAAACAAAAGCAATAAACACAAAAGAAAAAGAAGTAATAAAAGGATATGAAACAATAGAAGCAATATCAAATTATGACAAAAAACAAAATATGTGGTATGAAAATAACGTGTTAAAAGTAAAAAAAGAAAATAAATATGGACTATGTAATATATCAGGAAAAGAAATACTTAAATGTGAATATGAAAATATAGAACCTATCCAAGGAATACAAAACAGCTTATTAATAACAAAAGACGGTAAATATGGACTATGCGATAATACTGGAAATATAATAATAGAACCAAAATACAAAAATATAGATAAAATAGAAGAAGACTATAAAAATGGATATATTATAGAAGACGAAAATGGCAAAAAAGGAATTATAGGAATAGACAAATCAGAAGTTTTGAAATGCGAATATGAAGATATAAAGCAAATAGTAGCAACAAATATGTTTGTTGTAAAAAAGGAAAACAAATATATTATTATAGATAAAGAAGGAAACACAATAATAGAAGACAAATTTGATGATGTAGAAGGAATAAATGGAGAATATATAATTGCAAAAAATGAGAATAAGGTAGGAATAATAGACAAGACAGGAGAAACAAAAGTAGAGTTCAAATATCAAGAAATAAAAGCAGCTGGCGACTATTATATAACAAAAAAGAATGACAAATTTGGAATAATAGACATAAATGGAGAAGAAAAAGTAGCACATGAAGCAATAGATATAAGCTACTATACATCAGGAAAATTTTTTATAGTAGACTATCTAGAAAATAACAAATTAGAATCAAAAGTAATAGACACAAATTTTGAAACAAAAGTTATAGGAATAGTAACAGAAGTAAACGAAACAAAAGGATATTTTAGACTATATGAAGAACAAGGATATAAATATTATAACTTCAAATTTGAAGAAAAAGCATCACAAAATATATTAACTACAAATACATTATTCTTGAGCAAAAAAAATGGAAAATATGGATTTGTAGACAAAGAAGGAAAAGTAGTAGTAGACTATATATATGATGATGCAACAGAACAAAACAGTAGTGGATATGCAGGAATAAAAAAAGACGGATTATGGGGAGCAATAGACACAAAAGGAAAAGTAATAATAGAACCAGAATATAATTTAGATAATAATACAAAAATTGACTTTATTGGAACATGGCATTTGTGTGAAGATATTAATTCGAACTATTATCTAGATGTATAAATTTGAAAAATAATCAGTATATTATTGTTTAGGCTACAAGTGAAATTAAATCAATAAATAAACAGTACGCTTATGTTAAATTTACTTGTAGTCTACCTAAGTATTATGCTAATTCTTTTTCAAATTTAATATTTTGAAAAGGAGCAAAAAATGGAACTAAAGATAAAGTATCACTATAGCTATTTTATATACCCATATGTAATAAAAGAAGAAAAATACTGTAAGTATATGCAAAAGCTTTTAAAAAACAATAGATGCACACTAAAAGTATTCGAAAAAAGGAAAAACGCTAGTCTATATAGCTATTTCCTTCCAACAGTAAAAGAATATATGTTTAAAAGTTTTGGATTTGCAGACTCAAATACAAGAATATTTAATTCTCTAGGGATAAAACTAAAATCAAATATGTTATCACAAACACCATGTACAATATTTGAATATAATATGGGACAAGATGTACAAGCAAAAGCAGGAGAAGAAGATGGGATATTTTTCAAAATAGAGAAAATAGAAATAATCTGTTTTAATACAGGAATATGTTTCCTATTATTAAAAACCAATATGGAAGGAACAGATAAATTTGGAGACTTATTAAACTTCAACTTCAAATTTAGAGATATAAATTCAGAAGTAAATGAAGGACTAAGCTCTAGTAAAATAAAGATACAAACAGGAACATTTAATGACATAAAAAAGCTATCAGAACTTATTAAAGAACTTACAGGAACTACAATAGAATCAAAAAAAATAGATATAGATACAAATAGATTTTTGATATATTCATATGCATGCATAGATCAAGAATACTGGAACGATAGAAATAGCTTCACAGGAATAGAAAAGGAATTCTTTAAATATGCAAATGTACTAAATAGTGAATTTAATTCAAGTTTTAACAATGATAGACTGAGAACAGTAAACTTAGGAAACTACATAAAAGTAGGAATAAGCAATGCAGGAATAAACCTAATAGCATCAAGCATAAATACAGTAAACTACACAGCCCTACCATTTGAATTTGAAAACGAATATCTATATACATACATATTTGCACTATATAAAAAATTTTACTTAACAAAATTATTAAAAGAATTTAGAAATATAAAAAGAGCAGCAGAAATAAAAGAAAAATTTGTAAATTTCACAAATGATATTTGGATACATGAGATAACAAATAATGACAATGGGATATTGATATATAAAGAAGTATCAGAAGTACTAAACTTAGATAATATTTATGAGAAAGCTAAAAGACAATATGATATAGCATATAAAGACTTTAGAGTAAGAGACAATGAAAAGATAAATAAAATAATACTACTTTTATTAATAATCTCACTAATTACAAATGTAGTAAATTTCATTATATTATCAAAAATGAAATAAGAATATGCATTAAGAAAGGAAAATAGCTAGTTATGGAAATAACATGTGGAACAGATATTATAGAAATAGACAGAATAAAAAAAACAATAAATGGAACAAGTGAAAGATTTTTAAAAGAAGTATACAATGAAAGAGAAATAGAATATTGCGAAAGTAAAAAAGGAATGAAATATCAGCATTATGCAGCAAGATTTGCTGCAAAAGAAGCAATATTTAAAGCAATATCAAATAAATTAGAAAGTAAATTTGACTTAACATGGAAAGACGTAGAAATAATAAATGATTCGAATCGGAAGACCAGCAATTAACTTTATAAACAAAGAACCAAATGAATTAGCAAATATAGAAATAAGTATATCACATTGCAAAGAATTTGCTGTAGCTATGGTGATAGCTACATGGCAATAAAATAAAAGAGAATCAGTATATTACATCATTATTTTAAAATGACTAACACTATACTAATTCTTTTTTAAACTTATTTAGTACTAAAAAAGAAAGGATTTGAAAAAATTGAAATTATTTGATACACATACACACTATAATGATGAAGCATTTAATGAAGACAGAGAAGAAATAATACAAAAAATATATGAAGCAGGAATAGAAAATACAGTTGCAGTAGGAGACAATGTAGAAAATTCAAAAAAAGTAGTAGAACTAGCAAAAACATATGAATATATATATGCAGCAGTAGGGATTCATCCAAGTGAAATATCAGAAAATGAAAAAGAAATAGACAAACAAATATTAGAAATAAAAGAAATAGTAAAAAATAATAAAAAAATAGTTGCAATAGGAGAAATAGGATTAGACAATCATTGGGAAAAAGACAAAAAAGAAATACAAAAATATGCATTTCTAGAACAAATAAAACTTGCAAACGAATTAAATTTACCAATAGTAATACACTCAAGAGACGCAATAATGGAAACAATAGAAATATTAAACGGAAAAATAATACCAAACAAAAAAGGAATATTACACTGTTGCCAGCTAAACAAAGACTTAGTAAAGACAGGACTAGAAGCAGGACTATATATATCATTTGCAGGAGCTATAACATATAAAAGCTCAAAAAATGCCAATGAAATAATAAAAATGGTACCAAATGACAGAATACTTATAGAAACAGACTGCCCATACCTTAGTCCAGAGCCAAAAAGAGGACAAAGAAACGACTCAAGAAATGTAAAATATATAGCAGAAAAGATAGCAAAAGTAAAAGAAATGCCAGTAGAAGAAATCGCAAAAATAACATATGAAAACGCAAAAAGAATATATGAAATACAATAAAAAAACGCCGAGAGGCGTCTTTTTATTGTGTAGGAAAAATCGCAGATTTTTCTGAAACAACAAGGTTAAGTATCCTTGGGCAGTGCAATAATCGCGAAGCGATTTTGCATATGTGGACGTCGAAATCTTTGATTTCGTTAACGTCCAATTTTCTTATTACGTAGGAAAATACTAACAAAGTTAGTATTTTTCCGAAGTAACAAGGTTAAGTTACCTTAGACTGTGCATATTTGCGAAGCAAAATGCACATGTGGCGAAGCCACTTTTCTTATTTCAAATTCCTTAAAGCATGAACCCTTTCATCTAAGCTAGGATGAGTCGACCAAATGCTAGACTTAGTAATCTTCTTATCTCTAAAAGGGCTTGAAATGTACATGTGAGCAGTAGATTTGTTAGCAGATCTAAGCTCATTAGGATCAGAAGAAATTTTTTCAAGAGCAGAAATTAAAGCATCAGGATTTCTAGTAAATTTTGCAGAAGTAGCATCAGCCAAAAACTCTCTACGTCTTGAAACAGCAAGTTGAGCAAGCTTACCAAAAATAGGAGCAAGAATTAAAAATACAAGTCCGATTAGCATTAAAATGGCATTTCCATTGTTATCATTATCACTTGAGCTTCTTCTACTTCTGAAAAAATATCTTGAAAATACATCAGAAAGAATTACAACAAAACTTACCATAACAGTAACAACAGCAGAAAGCCTTATATCATAATTTGCAATATGAGCAAGCTCATGCCCAATAACCCCTTCAAGCTCATAATAATCAAGTTTTTCAAGAAGACCAGTAGTAACACAAATAACAGAATGTTCAGGATTACGGCCAGTAGCAAAAGCATTAGGTTGAGGGTCCTCAACAACATAAAGCTTAGGAGTAACTCCAATGCCAGAGCTAACAACAAGAGCATCCAAAATATTTACAAGTTTTTGATTTTCCTCACGAGTAGCAGGTCTTGCCTTAGACATAGATAAAATAATTTTATCACTGTTATAATAAGAAGCCCAAGAAGCGAGAACAGAAAAAATAAGAGCAAAAATAATAGAAGCTGCACCTAAATCAAAAGCCATACAAATGTAGTAAAGAATTAGAGTAATAAAAACTATAAAAATAGAAATGATTACACCAGTTCTCATCTTATTAGAACGTATATCTTCATACATATAATAAATTCATCCTTTCAATAAAAATTAAATTAAAAGCCAGCTAAAATAAAGTTAAACTTTAAATATTTTAGACTGGCAATTAATAATCAAAAAATTAATTATTTCCAAAATCAACCTTAACATTTTTTCTTGTATCTTCATCAGTTACAACAAATAATTTTTCAGGTGTAAAGTTAAACATAGAAGCAATTATACTACTTGGGAAAACTCTTAAACCAGTATTATACATTGTAACGCTGTCATTATAAAATTGTCTAGAATAAGAAATTTTATTTTCAGTATTTCTTAACTCCTCTTGTAACTCAGAAAAGTTTTGGTTAGCCTTTAAATCAGGATAGCTTTCAGAAACAGCCATAATAGTTTTTAAAGCGCCAGAAAGCTGGTTATCTAATTCAACCTTTTCACTAATATTTTCAGCTTTAGCCCAAGCAGTTCTTAATTCAGTAACCTTAGCCAAAGTATCTTTTTCATGATCCATATAACCTTTAACACAATTTACTAAATTAGGGATTAAATCAAATCTTCTTTGTAGTTGAACATCAATTTGTCCCCATGAATTTTCAACCTTCATTTTTTTTCTAACAAAACTGTTATAAGTAGAAATAACCCAAAGAACAATAAGAACAACTACAGCTAATATTATCCACAACATAGAAACCTCCATTCGAGCACTTTATGCTCTTAAAAATTTATAATAATATAATACCACAAAGAGACAAAATTTACAACAAAATTTAAGAAAAACAGAGGAGCTACAAGGAAAATAAATTCCAAGTAGCTCACTCTGCGCCTTTTTAGATCCTAAAATGGGACAACCTTATGCATGGCACAAGAAGTCCATGAGTACAGGCTCATTCTCCATTTCCTTTGCAAAAGAAGTCAAATAGTCATAAACCTCAGAGTAGCTAATGTCAATTGCAGAAGAAAAGAAATTTGCGGAATTTGCGAAGTTTAGCATTTCCTTTTTCCATTCTTGGATAGTGCGTGAAGTGTCATACTGCAAAAAACCGCTGTCAGGCAGAATGTCAGGAAGTTTAGACACCTCGCAAGAGACTTTATCCCAATATAAGGCAGTCATGCAGTCCCAGATGTTATAGACGCCAGTACCTTTTTTAGAGATAAAATCTTTGTGAGAGTAGCTTCTGCCGCTGAGTAGGTCAATAACTTTTTCATCAGTAAATCCGAACTTGGTATACATGTACTCAGTAAAGAAATACGTATCCAGACAAAGATGAAAATAGATGCCAGCAAGGTAAGCGCGGGTTTTTAGATCAGAACACTTTTGACACATCAGATACTTTCTTGCTTCAGAAAGATCTGAAAGCAGGATAATACCATAAGAGTGTTTAGAGTATTCTAACTCAGAGTCACGAAAATGCCGAACATCCAAATAACCAGACTCGCGGTTTGTTGGGCTCCAAGGGGACAAGTCTGGTAAGATTTGTCCCAACATGAAGTTGTGGTGGATAGCTTCCTCAAACTCAGGGGATTTCTCATGCAATGCATTTAAAAAAGACATTGCACTGATTAGATGCATAGAGTAACCGGGCATCAAAATCAGTCCTTTCATTATAATATAGTAATTTAATTATAGCACAAACAAAAAAAATAGTCAAAATAATAACTCTACATAATTAATACTATATGCTACGAAAGCAAAAAAATACTTTCAATTCTCACCTGAATATGTTATAATAACCATTGGAAAAATATAACTATATTTTCCAAGAAAAGATTAATACCTAAATAAGAGGTGAAAAATATGATAAAATTTACTAAAATGGAAGGGCTAGGCAATGATTATATTTATATTGACTGTACAAACATGGAAGAAGTACAAATCAAAGATATATCATGCCTAGCTAAAATTATGAGCGACAGGCATTTTGGGATAGGATCAGACGGAATAATTTTAATATGCAAAAGCAAAACAGAAGACTTTAAAATGTTAATGTTTAATCAAGATGGAACACAAGCAGAAATGTGTGGAAATGGAATAAGATGTGTTGGAAAATTCGTATATGATAAAGGATTAACAAACAAAACAGAGCTAAATATAGAAACATTAGCAGGAGTAAAAAAATTAACACTACATATACAAAACAACAAAGTAGACACAGTAACAGTAGATATGGGGAAACCAATACTTGAACCAAAACAAATACCAGTAATATCAGAAGAAAAAATAGTAAAAAACTTAAAAATACAAGCATTAGACAAAGAATTTACATTTACATGTGTATCAATGGGAAATCCACATGCAATAACAATAGTAGAAGATGTAGACAAATTTGATGTAGAAAAATATGGAAAAGTCTTAGAAACAGATAAGCATTTCCCTAAAAAAGCAAATATAGAATTTATAGAAATAATAGACAGAAATAACATAAAAATGAGAGTATGGGAAAGAGGAGCAGGAGAAACCCTAGCATGTGGAACAGGAGCATCAGCTACATGTGTAGCATGTACATTAAATGGATTAATAAACAAAAAAGAAGATATAAAAATAAAACTACTTGGAGGGGACTTAGAAATAAAATGGGATGAAACAGTATTCATGACAGGAAAAGCAAGAACAGTATTTGAAGGCGAATTTTAAAATAAGTAGTTATAAAAAAATATTGTTAGAGCTAAAAACTAGTTCTAATGGAGGTTAAAATGATTAATGTAAATGAAAATTTTTTTGAAATAAAACAGAACTATCTATTTTCAGAGATAGTAAGAAGAACAGAGCAATATAAGAAAACACATCCAAAAGCAAATGTAATAAAACTTGGAATAGGAGATGTAACACTTCCAATTTCAAAAATTGCAATAGATGCAATGCACAAAGCAGTTGAAGAAATGGCAAACAAAGAAACATTTAAGGGATATGGACCAGAAATAGGATACGATTTTTTAAGAGAGAAAGTAGCAGAATTTGATTATAGAAAAAAAGGAATAGAACTAACAAAAGAAGAAATATTTATATCAGATGGTATAAATAGTGATATAGGAAACTTTGGAGACATATTAAGTATAGACAATAGTGTAGCAATAGCAAACCCAGTATATCCAGTTTATTTAGATACAAATATTATTGCAGGAAGGAAAAATATAATATATATTCCATTCACAGCAGAAAATAACTTCATGCCAGAAGTACCAAAAGAAAAAGTAGATATGATATACTTGTGCTTACCAAACAACCCAACAGGAACAGTATTAAAAAAAGAAGAACTAAAAAAATGGGTAGACTATGCAGTAGAAAACAAATCATTAATACTATTTGATGCAGCATATGAGATATTTGTAAGTCAAGAAGACATCCCACACAGTATATATGAAATAGAAGGAGCAAAAAAAGTAGCAATAGAATTTAAAAGTTATTCAAAAACAGCAGGATTTACAGGAGTTAGATGTTCATACACAGTAGTTCCAAAAGAAGCAGTGGCATATACAAAAGAAGGAAAAGAAATAGCATTAAATCCACTATGGGGTAGAAGGCAATGTACAAAATTTAATGGAGCATCATATATATCACAAAAAGGAGCAGAAGCAATATATACAGAAGAAGGACAAAAAGAAATAAAAGAAAACATAAAGTATTATCAAAGAAATGCAAAAATAATAAAAGAAGGGCTAGAAAAAGCAGGATACAAAGTATTCGGTGGAGAAAATGCACCTTATGTATGGCTTAAAGTTCCAGAAAAATATAACTCATGGGAATTTTTTGACATGCTACTAGAAGAAAAACAAGTAGTAGGAACTCCAGGAGTAGGATTTGGAAGTGAAGGAGAAGGATATTTTAGACTAACAGCATTTGGAAGTTATGAAAATACTATTGAAGCAATTAGGAGAATATGCGAATAAAGTAAAAATGGAGGAAAAGTAAAAATGAAAGTTGGAATTGGGCAAGATAGCCATAAATTTGATTTCGAAGATAAAGATAAAAAACTAATATTAGGAGGAATTACTTTAGAAGGACCTGCACTAAAAGCAAATAGTGATGGAGATGTAGTATTACATGCAATAACAAATGCTATATCAGGAGTAACATGCAAAAACATATTAGGAGGAGCAGCAGATAAAATGTGTGAAAAAGGAATAATAGACAGTAAAGAATATGTAAAAGAAGCACTAAAATATCTAAATGAAAAAATAGAACATATTTCAATAACAATAGAAGGAAAAAGACCTAAAATATCTCCAAAAGTAGAAGAAATGAGACAAAGTATAGCAGAGATACTTAAAATAGAAACAACACAAGTTGGGATAACAGCAACAACAGGAGAAGGACTAACAGAATTTGGAAAAGGAAATGGGATAAGTGTATTTGCAGTTTTAACAGTTGTATGATAGAATGTTTGAAAATAAATCAGCATATTGCTTAACACTATACTAATTTATTTTCAAACATAGAGATATATTAAAGGAATGATTTATAAATATGGAAACAATATATAAAAAAGCAAGAGCAAAAGTAAATTTAACACTAAATGTATTGGGGAAAAGGGACGACGGATATCATGAACTAGAAACAATATTTCAGAAAATAAGTTTATATGACGAATTAAAAGTATCCAAAACAAATAAACATGACAGTATAAGAATAAATACAAATATTGAATCATTACAAGATCAAGAAAATATAATATTTAAAGCATATCAAAAATTAAAAAGTAGGTTTCATAAAATAAGTGGAGTAAATGTAGAATTAAAGAAAAATATACCAATGGAAGCAGGACTTGCAGGAGGAAGCACAGACTGTGGGGCATTTATAGAAAGCATGAATAAACTTTTTAGCTTAGATATAAGCAAAAAAGAAATGATAGAAATAGGGAAAGACTTAGGAGCAGATGTACCACAAGCATTATATAATACTCCAATAATAGCAAGAGGAATAGGAGAGAAAATAGAAAAAGTAAAAACAAAAGCTAAATATTATATTATTGTTATAAAGCCTGAGTTTATTTGCAATACAAAAGAAATGTATCAAAAGTTAGATAATGGAGACATAACAAAACAAAAATATAATACAGAAAATATGAAAAAAGCACTAGAAGAAAAAGATATTACAAAAATAGCAGAAAACTTATATAATGTTTTTGAAATGGCAGTAGAAAAGGCAGAAGAAATAAAAAAAGAAATAATAAAAGCAGGAGCAAAAGGAAGTTTAATGTCAGGATCAGGTTCAACATTCTTTGGAATATTTGAAAATAAAGAACAAGCCAAAAGAGGATATAAAGAACTAAGCAAGAAATACAAAACATATTACTGTATATCATACTCAAAGAGGTTCGAGTTTTAGAAAGGAATGATTTGAAATATGGAAAACAAAACAGTAACAGGAATAATAGTTGCAGCAGGAAATAGTACGAGATTTGGTCAAGGGAAAAATAAAAACTTATTTGAAGTAAATGCAAAACCTATAATTTCATATAGTATAGAAATATTTAATAAAAATAGTAAAATAAAAGATATTATATTAGTAATAAAACCAGATGAAAAAGAATATTTTAAAGGAATAGTAAAAAATATAAATCTATCAAAAGAAATAAAATATGTAGCAGGTGGCAGTACAAGAATGGAATCAGTATATAATGCTCTAATGACAACTACATCAGATATAGTGATAATACATGACGGTGCAAGACCAAGAATAAAAGAAGAATACATAGACAAATGTTTAAATGAAATGCAAGAATATAAAGGAACAACAGTTGCAGTAAAATCAAAAGACACAATAAAAATATGTGATGATAATGGAATTGTAAAAGAAACAACAAAAAGAGCAAACACTTATCTTATTCAAACTCCACAATGCTTTGAAAGAGAAACATTGTTAAGCCTACATGAAAAATTTAAAGGAGACGAAGAAATAACAGATGATTGTATGGTATTAGAAAAAGGTGGATATAAGATAAAAGTTGTAGAAGGAGATTATACAAATATTAAAGTAACAACTTTTGATGACTTACATCTAGTAGAATAAATATACTTATTCAATAAATTTAAAAAAAGTAAAGAATATATATTTACTTTTTTTAAATTTATGTTATAATCAATTAAAAGCAACAAATTAAAAGTTATTTTTTTTTTGACAAATCCGTTAGGACAAATCTAACAAAAATATTATAATATAAGAATTAAGAGGTATAATATTTATCGCTATCTTCGAATAATTGGTCATACGTAATACCTAGAGCTTTACAAATTGCAACAAGTTCAAAATCTTTTACTAAACGCTCATGTTTTTCTATGTCAAAAATATCAGTATGATACAAAGTTATTCCATATAAAGATAATTTGTCACTTAATTGTCTAAGAGATAAATCATTTTGTAACCTATATTTTTGGATATTAGATCCTACTATATTAGACATACCATTTAATTTTTTGCTTTTCATATATTAACTATCCCTTCAAAGTTTATAAAATTTTCAAATATATTTTATAATTTTTTTTAGCATTTTGTGTTAGTACAAATCTAACATATAGAATGGAAAGGCTGTTAGATTTAACTTAAATTTTTCTCTTTATGGTTGGATGCCAAGATAGTTTTGGTTTTATTTGGTTTTGGCTTTTACTATTTTGGTTTCTAACCATAAGGGGAGAAATAAAGTTACAGTAAGTTAGATTAAATATATTTTTTCTTGCGTCCCCTTCTTAAGAAAATGTAATTCGCTTGCGCTCAAACATTTTCTAAAGTGGTCACCCCAACGTCTATCGAAAAAATATATTTAATCTACTTACATGGGATGAGGATGAAAAGTATAAAAAAATTTCATTTATGCTTAGTATCCAACCAAGTTAATAAAAATATTCTCTTTCGATAATTTTTTAAGCGAAAACCAATAAAACAAAGAAAAACCAAAGAGAAGGAAACCAAAAAATTTGAAAAATAAACATTGTCTTGCGTCATTATTTCAAATACAAAAAATCTAAACTTACACTAGTACAATTCATCTTTAGATTTGAAATAACTAGCAATACTTGTTTCTTTTCAAAATAAACTCCTTCATTGGAGAAAGGAAAGAAAAACAAATGCAAACCAAACAAAACAAGCCCAAATTAGGGTT
>CANPCK010000027.1 GCA_947572545.1 uncultured Clostridium sp.
GAGAAGAAGAAATAGAAAAATTTATTCCAGAAGAATATTGGAACATATATGCGAAACTTTTAGACTTAAAAACCAAAAAGGAATTTGAAGCAAAATTTATAGGAAAAAATGGTAAAAAAATAGAGCTAAAAAATGGAGAACAAGTAAAAGAGATTTTAGAAGAGATACAATCAGAAAAATTTATTGTAAAAAATGTGAAGAAAAGTGAAAAGAAAAGAAATCCAGCACCGCCATTTACAACAAGTACAATGCAACAAGAAGCATCTAGAAAAATTGGATTTACTTTAAAAAAGACAATGTCAGTTGCACAAGGATTATATGAAGGAGTAAAAATAGAAGATAGAGGACATACACGGACTTATAACATACATGAGAACAGATTCAACAAGAATATCAGAAGTAGCAAGAGAAGCGGCTAAAAAATATATAGAAGACATATATGGAAAAGAATATTATGAAAATAGATATTATAAAACAAAACAAGATTCACAAGATGCACATGAAGCTATAAGACCAACATATATAGAACTTACACCTGATAGTATAAAATCAAGTCTTACAAATGAACAATATAAATTATATAAATTAATTTATAATAGATTTATATCAAGTCAAATGGCAAATGCAATATATGATACAATAGCTATGGATATTGAGGCAGGAGAATATAATTTTAAATCAAATGGTCAGAAACTAAAATTCAAAGGATTTATGACAGTATATGTTGAAGAAAAAGATGCTGAGAGTGAGAAAGAATTACCACTATTAGAGAAAGGGGAAGAAGTAAAAAAAGAGAAAATAGAACCTAAACAAAGCTTTACAGAACCACCACCAAGATATACAGAAGCAAGTTTGGTTAAGACATTAGAAGAAAATGGAATAGGAAGACCAAGTACTTACTCTCCAACAATAACTACTATATTAGAAAGAAGATATATAGAAAAAGAACAAAAACAATTGATTCCAACGGCATTAGGAAAAGTTGTAAACGATCTTTTAATAAATAGTTTTAGAGATATTGTTAATGTGGATTTTACTGCTGAAATAGAAGAAGAATTTGATGACATTGCAGAAGGAAAAAAAGAATGGAAGAATATTTTAAGGACATTTTATAAACCATTTGAAGAAGAATTGAAAAAGGCACAAGAAGAATTAGAACATGTAGAGCTTGAAGAAGAAGTATCTGATGTCCAATGTGAAAAATGTGGTAGAATGATGGTAGTTAAATATGGAAGGTATGGAAAATTCTTAGCATGTCCTGGTTATCCAGAATGTAAGAATGCAAAACCTCTTATAGAAACTATAGATATACCTTGCCCAAAATGTGGAGGAAAAATACAGATAAAAAAGAGTAAAAAAGGTAGAAAATTTTATATATGTGAAAATAATCCAGATAAAAATTGTGATTATATATCTTGGAATAAACCTAAAAAATAAAATTAATACTTATAAGTAAAAAAGTGATATATCTAAAAAACAAAAAAGTGTAGAATTTTCTATGCTTTTTTTATTTTTTTTGAATTATTACATATATGTTACAATTATATTACAATTGTGTAATAATTATTGACATTTTAACCAAAAAAATATTAAATATATACATGAAATAGCGTAAAACGAATTTAAAGTATAAAATTTTCTAAATACTAAAAAAATTACAAGTATTAAAAAAATTAAATTGTCAAATATAATAAAAAAATATACAAAAATCAAAATCAAAAATAAAAAATACAAAGGAGAAGAAAATGGCAAGCTGCTTAGGATTATATATTGAAGAAAATATAATTAAATATGCAAAAGTGTCAAAGGACAATGATATTATTAAAATTGATTCATTTGGAATTAAATTTTATGATAGGTTAGCAGAAGCTATTGAGCAAGTTATATCAGAAACATATAGTTACAAAACACCAATAAGTATCAATAGTGCAAATGAAATGTACAATTATTTTCATGTGTTTAATCTTTTAACTAAAAAAGATAGACATAGTTATATCAAAACGGAATTTGAATCACTTTGCTATGAAAAAGAATTAAATGTGGATGTATTTGAAACAAGGTATGTACTTGTAAATGATTTAGAAGATAAAGAAAAAGTAAAAGCAATCCATATAGCAATAAATAAAGGAGAAATAGTAAGAAAAAGTGAATTACTAGAAAAATATAAATTAACTAGTATATCGCCAATAGCACTTGACATTTCAAATTTATTGGATGTTGGCAAAGGAAGTAGCGCAGAAAACATTGCTATAGTTAATATTGAAGATAAAACAACAGTTACAACAATTGTAGATCATAGTATATATGATGTAATAACAATAGATGAAGGAACAAAAGATATACTTGATAAAATAGACAAAAAGGAAAACTCATATTCAAAAGCTTATGAAATATGTAAGAATTCAACTATATATACAACAGAAGGTAAAGAGCTTCAATATGAAGAAAATGTTTATCTTGATGATATAATGCCAACCTTATATAATATAGTAAAGAAAATATTAAACGATAGTTTAAATAAGATAGATAAAATATATATATCAGGTACAGCATCTGTAATAAATAATATTGATATTTATTTCCAAGAATATTTAGAAGATGTTAAATGTGAGATTTTAAGACCATATTTCTTAAGAACAGTTGGAACAGAAATAAATATAAAAGACTATATTGAAGTAAACTCTGCTATCGCATTAGCTCTTCAAGGGCTAGGAGAAGGGCTAGGAGGTATAAACTTTAGAAAAGAGTCAATATCAGATAAATTACCAGAATGGTTAAATGTTGAAGTTGGATCTTCATCAAAAACATCAAATCCTTTATTTGGTAAAGTTGATTTAAAAAATGACTTTAAAGATACTTTAACAAGAGTTGAAAAAGATTTGATAAGAGGAGTAACAGGATTATTATTACTAATTATTATATATGGAACCTTCTCAGGGATATTATCAAACCAAATAAAAAATAAGGTAGCTGAAACAGAAGATGCAAAAGCTAAGCTTCAAACACAAATAGTTGCAGTGAATGCAGACAAAGGAAAAATAGACCAAAAAGCGAGTGACTATGATAAACTTGTTGCTGGTCTTGAAGAAAAAAGCAATTCAGAGACAGAAGCTAAAAGACTAAAATTTTCAGTTCCTACATTATTAAATAAAGTAATGTATGTAATACCAATAAATGTACAATTAACATCAATTACAAATTCAGGAACAAAGGTAACAATAGTAGCGCAATCAGACAAATATGAACAATTAGGTATTTTTGTAGCAAAGCTAAAACAAGATGGAATACTAACAAATGTAGTAACTGATAGATCACAAAAACAAAATGAAATTGTTACAGTTACAATAGAAGGAGAATTGCCATGAGAAAAATATTAATAATTGTTTTGATTATTGCTTTACTTGCTGGATTTGGTATATTAGTTACATCAGGTGTAACAATAGGACAACTTGAATTACCAGCAGTAGAAAAAATAGTAAGTGATAATAAAAACTTAGATACAAAAATTGCTGAATTAGACAATGAGATAAAGACTAAATATACAGGAGCACAATCAGAATTAGAAAGTAGTGTTACAAAACTAAAAAAATCAAAACAGAAATATCAAGAAACAATAAATTATAGTACAGAAGATGAAATTAGAGCAGCAAACCAAATGGAAAAATACAAAATTGACTTTATATGGACAAAAATTGGTATGTATGCAACAAAAAATAATGTTATTGTAAAAATGGATGTATCAGCTGGGACGGTTGCAGATTTATATAATATTTCATTTACTGCAACAGGAGAATACTTAGATATATCAGAATTTATATATGCAATAGAAAATGATTCTAAATTAGGATTTAAAATAGAAGAATTTACAATGTCACCTTATTCAGATGATACACTACAATCAACATTTGCTGTAAAAAATGTAGCAATAGATAAAGATTCTTTGACAGTAAATGGAGAGATAGTCAATAATAACATTAATAATAATAGTAATATTACTAATAATACAAATGATACAACAAATACACAACCAGATACAACAAACACAGTAAATACAAATGACAATAAACAAACAAATGGCGGTAGCCAAGAAACAGTAATACAATAGGAGGATATATCAAATGATAAAATCGATAATAAAAGAAATAATAATTGTGCTTTTATTATTACTTGCAATAGTATTGGCATTAGGAGTACTATTCTATGATTATATTCCAACAAACAAGCTTGTTCCAAGTGTTGAAACTTATGCAACATCGGAAAGTGTAAAAGCAGAATTAAACGAGCAAGTAACAAATGAAGAAACAGTATTGGTAACTTATGAAATCACAGCAGGTGATTTAAACACTTATGCTAAAACTAATCAATATAAAAAGGGAAAAGCCAATCCATTTTCAACTTATGAAGAACCTACTCCAGATGAAAATACTATAGGTGATGTTAATAATACTAATTCTATAAATGCAAACGTTAATTCTAATAGCACAAAAGGAAATAACTTTTATAAAGATAATGGAACAAAATAACATCGGTTATATTTATTAAAATATAAATATATACAAAATCTATAAGGAGGAGTTTTTTATGTTAAGAACAGAAAAAGGTATAACTTTAGTAGCTTTAATTATCACAATTATCGTTCTAGTTATATTAGCTGCTGTTTCTATAGCTGCTGTTTATCAATCAAAAATAGTTAACTATGCAATAAACGGAACATATAACTATGCTTCAGAATCATTAAAAGAAAACAGCATAATCAATGGAACAGAAAGCTTACTAGACAGTGCAGTTAGCGCAATTAGCTCAATATTAGGTGGACAACAAACAACAACAACACCAGAAAGCAACCCATAATTACTAATATTTAGCGTTATCACAAGCGATTGTGAGAATAGATCATGTTGAAAATTGATCAAAAGTACAACTGAGGCATATACATTTTTATATGTATATGCCTAATATTTTAAAAAAAACAGATGACAAAAAGAGGTGTAAAGGATGGAAATCATATTATATGGACTAATTTTTATATCAGGAACTCTATTTGGTAGTTTCTTTACATTAGCCGTTTATAGAATTCCATTAGGAGAAAATATTCTTTATAAACATTCTTTTTGTCCAAATTGTAAATCAAAATTAAAATTTAAGGACTTGATACCAATATTAAGCTATATAGCTCTAGGGGGAAAATGCGCATATTGTGGACAAAAGATAAGAATAAGGTATTTATTATTAGAAATATTATCAGGAACAGTATTTTTATTGTTTGCACTTTCTCTTAAGTTAGAAGTGCTTAATTTGAATACTGAATTGATAATAGAATTTTTGTTTTTTATTCTTTATATTGCATCACTTTTTATTATCGCAGGAATTGACAAAGAGAAAGTACAAATCCAAAAAGCACTATTAGTATTTGGTATGGGGTTATCTTTTGTGTATATGACATATGTATGTATACAAAATAGCCAATATATATATACATATATCATATATTTAGTATTAACAATTATTTTATTGGGAGTAGACACTTTATATTTAAGAAAAAAGTTAATAGAAAGTTATCCAATAAAAGTAGCAATGCTAGTATTATATATGATTATATTTTCAGGCTCTGAAATAGTCTATTTAACAATAACAATGACTATAGTAGCAATAACAATTAAACTTATAATTAAATTGTTAAAAGAAAGAGCCAAAAGAAAAGTTGTTATACAAACTGATAAAGATGATTTGTATGTACCAGTAGGATTTTACTTATGCATATCAAACATATCATTAATTTTAATTTGTAATTTCTTAAGCAATTGGGTGATGTAATGAAAATAAATTTAAGAAGTAAAAATGGTTTTACAACAGTAGATTTAAGTATTGCTATGATAGTCATAATGATATTTGTAGTAATAATGACATCTATTTCAAATAGTGTATACTCATCATCAATGGAAGCAAAGAGAACAGCAGTAGCACTAAATTATGCAGTTGATATATTTGAACATATAGGAGAAGTAGACATTAGCGAAGTTACAGCATCAAGAGATTTACTTGAAATAAGTTCACTTCAAAATTTTGTATATGAAAATGCAACAACTATAAATGGAATAGATGTTATAACTGGAAAAATAGGAACATATGAACTTAGATTAGAAATTGAAGATTATAAAGGAGATGGAGTAGTAAAAATCGTTAGATTAATAATTACTTATCCAGTCTCAAAAAAGAAAACAGAAACTTTGGAACTGCAAAGAATAAAAGCAATAGATAAATCTTAGAACAGGAGCAGGAGGAAAAAGTTTGAAAAATAATCAGCATTTTGCGTCGTTAAATTTTACATTAATAATCCTTAACGTGCATGAGCACGCCTCTGGTTATTAAGGCAAATTTGCCCAGCAATATACCAATTCTTTTTCAAACTTGGTTTGTACCTTGGAAAGGAATGAAATGATAAATGAAAAAAGAGCAAGGAATAACTTTAATAACTCTGATAATATATATCCTTCTAATGACTTTCATACTAGCAGGAATATCAAGCATAACAGCATCTTTCTATTCAAATATGAATGAATTTGATAAAGAGTCAGAAAGTGCAGTTGATTATTCAAAATTTAATATGTATTTTTTATCAGATATAAAAAGAAAAAATGCAGAAATTGAATCATCAGGAAAAGGTTATGTAGTTATATCATATGAAGAAGAAGGAGATAGTATTTCTAGTGGAGATATTACTGTTGATGGCGCAGAAACAAAAAGTGTAGAATATTCACATCAAAATAATAGCTTATATAGAAACAAAGTTAAAATATGTGATAATGTAAAAGATGTTATAATGACAGTTGATACTGAAGAAAATACAATAAGAATAGAAATGTTAATTGGAGAGTACCAAAGAAGTACAGTATATAAATTAGAAAATGTTGATAATGATGTTGAATCTGCACCAGAAATTTAGAAGGTTTAATATCAAAACAAAAGATAGGAGGAAAATACAATGGATGTAAAAAGAAGGCAACCTATAGGAATAGAATTAGTAAAAAGAGGAGTTATTGGAGAAAGGCAAATAGAGACAGCACTTGAATACCAAAAAAAGCACGCAAAAGAGAGACTAGGAGATATAATTCATGATTTAGGACTTTGTGATGAAGATAAATTGTTAGACGCTATAGGAGATATATTTAATGAAAAAACAATGAAAATTTATCCAAGTGATGTAAAAATAAAAATGGATGAATTTATATCTATTGATGTTTTAAGACAAAATAGTGCAGTATTATTTGATGTTCAGGATGGAAAAGCTAAAGTATGTTTTGCAGATACAGCAAATAGAAGAGCAATAGATACAGTAAGATTACTACTTCTTAATAGAGGACTAGTAATGGATAGATATATAACATTTAAGTCTAATATAGATAATGTTTTAAACAGTATGGGAGGAAAAGTAGCTGATAAAATTTCAATAGGAACTGATGTTACAGCAATGGTAGATAGTATAATAAAAACAGCTATGGAGAAAAGAGCAAGTGACGTTCACTTTGAACCTATGGAAAATAAAGTAAGAATTCGTTATAGAATAGACGGACAATTATTTGATGTAGCAGAAATAGCAAAAGATAAACAACAACAATTAATAGGAAGATTAAAAGCGATTTCAAATATGCATCAAGAAAAACAAGAAGCACAAGACGGAAGAATTGTATTATATCCTGAATATAATATTCGTGTATCTTCACAAAGAAATGTATATGGAGAAAAATTTGTATTAAGATTATTAAAGAAAAATGCAAATGTCAAAGAGATATTTGAGTTAGGTTTCCCAAATGATGAAAAACTAGTAAAAGACTGTTTTGATAAGAAAAATAGTATAACAATAATGGCAGCACCTACAGGAGAAGGAAAAACTACGTCACTTTATAGTATAGTACAACTTCTAAATAAACCAGAAATAAATATAACAACAATAGAGGATCCAGTAGAAATAAGAATACCTGGATTGAACCAAGTAGAAGTAGATGCAAAAGCATCATTTATTGATTCGCTAAGAACAGTATTAAGACAAGACCCAGATATCATATTGGTAGGAGAAATAAGAGATAAAGAAACAGCAGAAATAGCAATGCAAGCAGGACAAACAGGACATTATGTATTATCAACAATACACACAATAGATGCAATAGAAGTTATAACAAGACTTAGAAAAATGGGAGTTTCAAATTATGATATAGCAAGTACAGTAGCAACAACAGTCTCACAAAGATTAGTTAGGAGACTATGTAAAGACTGTGCAAGAGAGAGAGAATTTACAGAGGAAGAATTAAACTTTATACACTCAATAGAAGAAAAAAATGGTGTGAAATTTAATTTAGAAGGAAAGAAAACTTACGATGCTGTTGGATGTAAAAAATGTAATGGTGTTGGATATTATGAGAGAATAGGTATATTTGAAATACTAGTTCTAGATGAGAAAATAAGAGAATTAATTTCTCAAGGAGAATCTACTTTGAAAATTAAAGAACAAGCTATGAAGACAGGATATAGACCATTAATAGTAGATGGAATTGAAAAAGCACTAGATGGAATTACTAATCTAGAAGAACTAAATACAAAAATGCGTATTTATTAAAAAAGAAATTAGGAGGAAAGACCAATGGTTCATATAGATAAAATTTTAGAAGAAGCAAAAGAGAGAGACGCATCAGATGTACATTTAATATGTGGATTAAAGCCAATGCTAAGAATAATAAGAGAATTGGTTGAAGTAACAGAAGCAGATGTTTTAAGTGAAGAAGATATGAATGATATATATGACTATTTTATTAGAGGAAATGTAGACAAAGATAATATATTTAATAAAACAAAAAAATTAGATATGTCATATGAATATGAGGGAACTAGACTTAGGGTAAATGTGTCATACTCAAATGATGTACCAACATTTACATTAAGATTAATTAAGAGTGAACTTCCTAAATATGAGAAACTAGGAATACCAGAAGTAGTAAGAACAGTTATAGATCAACCACAAGGATTAATATTAGTAACAGGAAAAACAAACTCAGGAAAAACTACAACATTAAATGCTTTAATAAATGAAATAAATGAGCATAGCAACAAAAAAATATTAACTCTTGAAAACCCTGTAGAATATAGACATAAATCAAAACAATCTGTCATAGTGCAAAAAGAAGTAGGATTTGGAAAAGATTCTCTTTCATATAGTGATGGTGTTAAAAACTCTTTAAGAGAAGACTGTGATATAGTGGTTATTGGAGAAATAAGGGATAAAGAAACAATGGATGCTGCGATAGAAACAGCAGAATCAGGACATTTAGTAATAGGAACACTTCATACAAAATCATGTGCAGAAACATTAGACAGAATGATAAATTTCTATGATATAAGGGATCAAGCAAGCATAAAATATTTATTAGCATCATTATTAAAACTTGTATTATCACAAAGATTAATACAAGGAACAGGAGAGGGATTGATACTTGTTCCAGAAGTAATGATAGTAGATAATGTAGTTGCAGGACTTATCAGAAAAGATAAACTTGCAAATTCTGAAATAGAAGATGCAATACAAAGTAATCAAGAAAAAGGTAATATAAGCTTGATAAATTCACTTGCAACACTATTTGTGCAAGAACAAATAACATTAGACCAAGCTAAAGCACAAATTGAAGAAAAGAATATTGAAATATTAAATAGAACAATAATGCAAATGAAAATCAAAAAGGATAAAAGATTTTAAACAAAGGAGGGAAAATAGATGCCTATATACAGATATAAAGCAATAACAGAAAATGGAATTGTAGTAACAAATACAATAGAAGAAAGTAGTAAATATGCTGCAATAAAAAGACTTAAAAGAAACAATTTATTTCCAATAAATGTAGATAAATCGCTTCAAAGAGCTAAATCAAAAAGAACTGTAAGAAAGAATCCAAAAGGTGTTGGAGATATATTAAAGGATGTAGATACTACAAATATTCTATTAAACAGAGGAAAACCTAAGACATCATATTTTGACAAAATATATCATAATATAACTAAATCAGAAAGAATAACATCAAGAGATATTATAGTATTTACACAAAATTTCTATCTATTGAAAAAAGCAAATTTCAATAATATACATGCATTAAATACTATCATAGATAGTACAGAAAATTATAGTTTTAAAGGAATACTAGAAGATATATTAGCAGGAGTTGAAGCACGGAGAAAATATGTATTCTACAATGGAATATTATGAAGATGTATTCCCATATTTATATATAAATATGATAAAAGTTGGAGAAATGTCGGGAAACTTGACAACAGCTTTAGAACAAGCAGTGCAATATCTAGAAGAGACAGATAATATTAATAGAACATTAAAAGGAATATTGATACCTAATATAGCACAGTTTGGTTTCCTATTTATAATGTTAATAATAGGTACAATAGTTGCATTACCAGCAATATCAAACCTATATGAAACAATGGGATCTAATGCCACACTACCAGGAATAAGTATTTGGTTCTCTAATGTAGTAAATTGGTTAATAGCTTATTGGTATATTCCAACAGTATTTATTGGAGGAATAGTAGCAGCTGTAATATGGTATATAAATACTCCTAAAGGAAAGTATAATTTCCATTACTTTAAATATACTATGCCAGTATTTGGACAATTAATATTTGCAATTGATTTTTCAAGAGTAATGAGAGCCATGCTATTAAATTTAAAAAATGGTATGAGAATTCAAGATGCATTAGATGTAGGTAAAAACGTTACAAAGAACTTAGTTATGCTATCAATAATGGAAGCTGCAATTAACAACATTTTAATAGGACAATCTTGGATAGAACCATTTGAAAGATCAAAACTTGCTTCTCCAATGATGACAGAAATGTTAAAAATTGGTATGAGTACTGACCTTTCAGAAATGATGGAAAAATTAGTTGAATATATGCAAATAGATATAGACAACTTATTAAATAAAACAATGAAAGCATTACCACAGATAGTATATATATTAGTTGGTGTAATTTTAATATTCTTCGTACTAGTAGTATTAGTACCATGTCTAGAGGTTTACATGGGAGGATGGCTATTATCTGCTTATGGATTATCATAATAAAAGAAAAAAAGCAATTCAAAATGAGTTGCTTTTTTGTATGTTTATTAAAACACTATTCTGCTTTAACTTAAATTACGTTAAAATTTTTCATTTCATTTAGTAATTTTTCTCTATTATTTTCTGTAAGTTTCGTTAGTGGAAGGCGTGGTGTTCCAAAGTTATAACCCATTATGTTTAAGGCTTCTTTAACAGGGATTGGATTTACCTCACAAAATAGAGCATCAATTAAAGGAATTGCATCAAGTTGTACTTTTCTTGCAGATTCAATATTTCCATCTAAGAAATCGTGAACCATTTTAGAAGTTATTTTTGGCGCAATATTTGATAAAACTGAAATTACTCCGCAAGCTCCAAGTGAAAGCATTGGGACAGTTTGGTCGTCATTTCCACTATAAATGCATAAATTATCACGACAAAGATTTGCAATAGAAGCTACTTGTGAAAGATTGCCACTTGCTTCTTTTATTGCAACAATATTTGGAATTTTTGAAAGTTCTAAACATGTTTCAGGAAGAATGTTAACACCAGTTCTAGATTGAACACTATAAACAATAATAGGAATATTAACACTTTCAGCAATAGCCTTAAAGTGAGCAATTAAACCTGATTGAGTGGCTTTATTATAATATGGTGTAACAAGTAAAAGACCATCTGCTCCAACACTTTCAGCATATTTAGACATTTCTATTGCAGAAGATGTATTGTTTGAACCAGTACCAGCAATAACAGGAACTCTATGGTTTACAACATCTATTGCAAATTTGATAGTAGCTTTTTTTTCATCAGTTGACATTGTTGCAGACTCTCCTGTTGTTCCACAAACAATAATAGCATCAATTCCTTCTGAGATTTGAAATTCAATAAGCTTTTTGAATTCTTCAAAATTAACACCTGAATTATTAAAAGGTGTTGCGATGGCTGTACCACAGCCTAAAAATAAAGGAGTTTTCATATGTACCTCCAAGAATTATTTTTGAATAGAAAATATAATTATATTCTTCTATTTAATATTATAATTATATGTTAAAGAATAAAAAATGACAAGTAAATGCGAAAAAAAGTATACAAAAGTAATAAATTGTGTTATACTATATTAGAAATTTTTTAAGAGAAGGAAGGAAAAGAAATGAGCAATTATTTAAGAAAAACAAAAATTGTATGTACAATTGGACCAGCTAGTGAAGACAAACTAGTTGAATTAATGGAAGCTGGTATGGACGTAGTAAGAATAAACTTCTCACACGGTAGCTATCCAGAACAAAAAGATAAAATTATGAAGTTTTTTGAAGCAAAGAAAAAAGTAGAAAAACCAGTAGCATTATTATTAGATATGCAAGGGCCAGAAGTAAGAACAGGAATGCTTGAAAATGCTCCAGTAATTTTAGAAAAAGGAAATACATTTACACTTGTAAATGAAGATATTACAGGAGATAATACTAAAACTTCTGTAACATATAAAAAACTATATGAAGATATAGAAAAAGGAACAAGTATACTTTTAGATGATGGACTAATAGAATTAAAAGTTACTGAAATAAAAGGAAAAGACGTTGTTTGTGAAGTAATCAATGGTGGAAAATTAGGAAATAGAAAGAGTGTAAATATTCCAGGAATACATTTGAATTTACCAGCATTAAAAGATAAAGATATACAAGACTTAATAGATGGAGCAAGAGCAAAATTTGATTATGTTGCAGCCTCATTTGTAAGAAATAAAGAAGATGTACTTGCAGTTAGAAAAGTATTAGACGAAAATGGAGGAAAAGACATAAAGATTATCTGTAAGATAGAAAACCAAGAAGGTTTAGACAACTTAGAAGAAATAGTAGACAATTCAGCTGGAATAATGATTGGTAGAGGAGACTTAGGTGTTGAAATACCTTATCATAAAGTGCCAATAGCACAAAAAGATATAATAAAAATGTGTAATAGAAAAGGAAAAGCAGTTATAACAGCAACACAAATGCTTGAATCTATGACACATAGCCCAAGACCAACAAGAGCAGAAGTTAGTGATGTTGCTAATGCTGTATATGATAGAACAGGAGCAATAATGCTTTCTGGAGAATGTGCTATGGGAGAATATCCAGTAGAGTGCGTAAAGACAATGGTAAATATATCTAAATCAATAGAGCAAGAAATAAAATACTGGGAAAGATTTAATAACAAATATCAAAAAGTAGAAACAGATGACTTAGAATACAATGTTAATTACACTGTATGCAGAATGGCAAAGAAAATCAATGCAAAGGCTGTAGTTGCATATACAAACACAGGAAATACAGCAAGATATCTTTCAGGATTAGGAATAAAATGCCCTGTATTTGCAGTAACATCAAATGAAGAAACATACAATCAATTAGCATTAATATGGAATGTATTCCCAATATTACTTCCTGAACAAGAAACAATTAATGCATTACTAGAATTAGGATTAGAGAGAATAGAAGAAAAAGGATATATAGAAAAAGGCGACAGAGTAATAATTGCAGGAGGTTCAAATATACTTCCAACTCGTAAAACAAGTAAGACAATAGGTGGAATAGTAGAAATTTAAGTATCAAAAAAGACGATTAAAAGTCGTCTTTTTGCTATTCATAGCTGACTTTTGAGAAAAATCCATTAGAGGTATTGACAAATGAACATTTTTCTAGTATAATACTAAAATATGACTGGAATTAATGAAAAAATATATAATGTCGTAATAAAAAGGAGGTAATTTGAAATGGCACAACCAAAAAGAAGATGGTCAAAAGCGAGAACAGGATTAAGAAGATCTACATGGAAAGTAGAAAAACCAAGTATTGCGACTTGCTCACATTGTCATGAGCCAGTATTACCACATAGAGCTTGCTCAAATTGTGGATACTATGATGGAAAACCAGCTATAAAAATGGAAGAAGAAAATGCTTAAGATTAATAAGAAAAGTGGTCTAGCCACATGTGCAGATTGATTCACAATTGCACGAATTAAGGAAACTTAAACTTGTTGTTTTGGAAAAATCGTAGATTTTTCTTGCACAATAAAAATATGACAAAGCATCCAATAATTGGTATTGGGTGCTATTTGTTTTTTATGAGGAAAGATTATGAATTATAGAATTATAAATGGAGCAATATCATATGGAGCAGAAACAATATTAGAAGAAATAAACTTCAATATATATGAGAAAGACAAAATTGCAATAGTAGGAAATAATGGAAGCGGAAAAACAACATTACTTAAATCAATTATAGATAAAGAAATGTTAGAACAAGGAATAGGAAATACAAAATTTGAAGTATATACTCAAGGGAATCCTATTATTGGATATTTAAAACAAATAGAATTTGAAAACTTAGATGCAACTTTTTTAGAAGAGATATTGAAAAGTTATAAAAATATAATAATATTAGAGGAAAAAATAAATGAAATTCAAAAACAGCTCCAAAATAACAGTGATGAAAAATTAATAAAAGATTATACTAAAACTTTAGAAGAATACGAAATAAATGGTGGATATACCTATAAAAAAGAATATGAAATAGCTATAAAAAAATTTGGCTTTACAGAACAAGATAAATACAAAAAGATTTCAGAATTTTCAGGTGGGCAAAAAACAAAGATAGCTTTTTTAAAGCTACTATTAAGTAAACCAGATATCCTATTATTAGATGAACCAACAAACCATTTAGATATAAATACAATAGAATGGCTAGAAGGATATTTGAAAAGTTATACAAAAGCAGTTGTTGTTGTCTCACATGATAGAATGTTTCTAGATAAAATAGTAAATAAAGTATATGAAATAGAATATGCATCAATAACAGAATATAAAGGAAACTATACAGCATTTGAAAAACAAAAAAGGGAGAATTATGAAAAACAATTAAAAGATTATGAATACCAACAACAGGAAATAAAAAGATTAAGAGAAATAGCAGATAGGTTTAGATATAAGCCTACAAAAGCAAAAATGGCTCTATCTAAGTTAAAAAAAATAGAACAGATGACAATAGTTGAAGCACCAAATAAATATGATTTAAAAACTTTCCATACAAATTTTAATATACCAGTTGAGAGTGGAAAGTTAGTATTATCAGTAGAAGATTTGCAAATAGGATATAATGAGAAAGAAATTGCGAAAATATCTTTTGAATTATATAAGGGACAAAAACTTGGGATAATTGGAGAAAATGGAAAAGGAAAATCAACTTTGTTAAAAACATTAATAGGAGATATAGAAAAAATAGGAGGAAAATATGGATATGGTTATCATGTTCAAACACAATATTTTGATCAACAAATGGAATTTTTAAATCCTAATAATACAGTTTTTGACGAATTTAGCAAAGATTTTCCAAAATTAACTACAACAGAGGTAAGAAAATCATTAGGAATGTTTTTATTTTCAGGAGAAGATGTTTTTAAAGAAGTTAAAAACCTTTCAGGAGGAGAAAAAGTAAGACTACAGCTTTGTAAAATATTTAAGAAAGAAGCAAATTTGCTATTATTAGATGAACCAACAAACCATATGGATATTGTTGGAAAAGAAAGTCTAGAGAATATATTGAAAGAATATAAAGGAAGTCTGATATTTGTTTCACATGATAGATATTTTGTGAATAAAATAGCAGATTCAATACTTGCATTTGAACCACAAGGAGTAGTATATTTTAAAGGTACATATAAAGAATATTCAGAATATAAAGAAAGTAGAATAAACAAAAATGATCATCAAGAAAAAATAGGAATAGATAAAAAGAAGAATACAGATAATGAATATTTTAGGAATAAAGAAAAAGCAAAAATAAAGAATAAGATAAATAAACTAGAACAAGAAATAGAGCAAAAAGAAAATGAAATAAAAGAGATAAAAGAAAGTATGCAAAGTGAAGAAGTATGTACAGATTATATAAAACTGAAAGAACTTCAAGATAGAATAAGTCAGATAGAAGAAGTTATAGATACAAAACTTACAGAATGGGAACTATTATCAACTCAAATATCAACAAAATTTTAGAATAAATAATAGAACTCCTGAACAAAATAAAAAAATATTTTGATTAATAGTAAATATTACAAAAAATAAGATAATAATTACTATAACTAATAAGCATAAAACTTAATTCTTTACTATTTATTTTGATAACCAATATGAAATTTTTGAATAGACTATAATAAATAATTATAGGAGGAAGTTTTATGTTTTTTGTAAGTTCTAGTGATAACGCCCAAATAGCAGTATATGAATTAAATCCAAATGGAGAAAAGACAATTTTATTAATACATGGTTGGCCTTTATCACATAAGATGTTTGAATATCAAATTCCAGCTCTGTTGAATGAAAATTATAGAATTATTATGTTAGACTTAAGAGGTTTTGGAAATTCAGAGGAAACAAGTGAAGGATATAATTACAACCAATTTGCGACAGATTTATACTATGTAATATATGCTTTAAACTTATGGAATTTTGATTTGTTAGGTTTTTCAATGGGAGGAGCCATTGTCACAAGATATATGAAGATGTATCAAGGATATGGAGTGAGAAAATTATGTTTATTAGATGCTGCTGTTCCAACTTACATAAAGTCATATTCTAATCCATATGGGCAATCAATAGAAGACACTAACAAGCTGATTAAACTGGGATTGAATGATAGACCATCACTAAATGAATATTTTGGAAGCATATTCTTTTATAATGAACAGTCAACACCATTTAAAAATTGGTTCCAAAATTTAAATGATAGTGCATCTGGATTGGGTGAAATGAAATCTTTGGTAGCATTAAGAGATGAAGATGTTTTTGATGACTTGAAATGCATTAATGTACCAACTGGTATTTTTCATGGAAAAGAAGATAAAATATGTCCATTTGGAATGGCAGAAATAATGAATAAAAATATTCGTGGTTCTATTATATATCCTTTTGAAAAAGCAGGACATGGAGCTTTTTATGAAGTTAAAGATAATGTAAATAAAAAATTAATGCAATTTTTGAATAGTAATAGTGTTTTTTAAATATAAATATTCTCTTTGTAATTACACATCCTTAATAATTCCATATTGATTTGTTACTGGATCTCTAAATATTTCTATATTAGGAGTGCAGTAGGTAAAAACTATAAAACATAATAATATAATAGTGAAAGTAATAATTGCAATTATATTATTACACTTGAAATTACTAATCATAAGTTTGTATGATAAAAATTCACCTAAAATAACTGCAACAAAAAATGAAGATATATCGATGAAAAGAATACTTTTACCTATGATACCTGTATATGTGTAAAAGAATATAATTATAAATAACATAGAAATAAGTGTTCCTAATACTTTTGAGCATAAAAAATTAGGAACATTTTTTCCTAAATAAAAATATCCTATTATAGTAGTTAATAGCATTGGAAAGAATAGTAATTTTAAATGTTCCCATACACTTTCATTAATTGCAGAAAACCATGAGGCAAAGATATTTTCACCAAAAAACTTATATGTAAAATGTAATAAAGTCCCTAATATACATGCAAAAATGATACTAATTATTTGATAATTTCTTATCTTGTTTTTATCCATATAAATCTATCACCATTAATAATTTTATGAATAATATATTATTTTATTCATATTTTTTATTTATATAACATGCTAATACTATTTATACTCATATATATTAAAAGAAGTCTAATAAAGAATAGTAATTCTTATTAGACTTTAGACTGTGCATATTTGCAAAGCAAAATGCACATGTGGCGAAGCCACTTTTCTT
>CANPCK010000028.1 GCA_947572545.1 uncultured Clostridium sp.
GTTTTAGCTCAAGTGTAACAGGATATAGTTTATATGGATTTAGGACAAGTAGTAATTCATATACAAGAACATATACGAGTGTAGCAGGATTAAGAGACTCAAGCACAACAACAGCATATGCAATATTATATAAGACATCAGGATCAAACACATACTATACATATTGCACAAGTACAACAGCAGCAAAATGTACAGAACCAGACGGAATGACAAGTACAGAATTAGGCTCTACAGCAAATATAGGAAAATATGTAAACTATGTATCAGCAGGAACAAACTACATTACAGGTTCTCAAGATTATACAGGATACTATGGGAACCAAACAATTTCAACAGATAGTAGTATGAAATGGAGAATATGGGGAGTAAGTGGAAACAAATTATTATTAATATCAGAGACATTAGTAACAAAACTAGGGCTAAAACAATCAAATGGATATAACAATGCAGTAAAAATACTAAATGAGGCATGTAGTACAGCATTTGGAAACTCATCAACATATGGATCAGGAGCAATAGTAGCAAGGAGTATAAACCAAGATGATATAGATAAAGTAACAAATATGACAACAGATGCACAAAGAAAAACAGTAAATTCAAATTATGGAAGTTCATCTACAGTTTCATCATATATGTATCCAGTGATATACTCACGAGAACCAGGAAAGAGTGGATCAACAGCAAATCTAGATAGAAGTTCACAAAGCGAATGGTATGAGGGGTTGTCTTCAGGAACTTTTACTGGAAAGGACACATCTTATTCCTATAAGGTATCAGCTAAGGCAATACGGTACGATGTATGATACATTACTAACGAATCCTATTGCGAATAGTAGCTCTGGATCGTCTACAACTCCAGCTTATTTTGTAGCTTCTCGTTGTGTAAGCTATGTAAATGGAGGAGCATATTTTCAGGTGTTCGGAATTTCTAATGGTGAAGTAAGAAACTGGTCTTTCTGGAATACTAATGGTGATACAATCTCTGGTATACAAAATTCTATTCGCCCAATGATTGAAGTAGATCTCTCAAAAGTTACAATTGGAATCACTGGTTCAGGAACAGCATCAAGTCCTTACTCAATGGTAAAAAAATAAGAAAGTTATAAATAAGTAAGAGTAAAGCTTTTGATATACATGAGCAAAATTATTCAGAAAATCTAAAACAAGCTACACAAATTCTTCAAAATCTCTTGACAGTTGACAATAATGTGATAAAATATTATAGTAAGTTAAAATATATTCTAAAATAATTAGCTATATATATTATCTGTACATTGAAAATTAAATAGGAAAGAGGTATAGTTTATGGACAATATTATAATCATAATCGCCACTATCCTAATCTCAGGAATAATATTTATTCCAATAGGTGTAATAATAAGAAAGAAAATTGCTGAATCAAAAATATCAGGAGCAGAAAGCGAAGCAAAAAGACTACTAGAACTTGCAAGTAAAGAAGCTGAAAATATAAAAAAAGAAGAAATATTTAAAGCTAAAGAAGAAATTATGCAAGCTAGAAATGAGCTAGATAGAGAGATTAGGGAAAGAAGAGGCGAAGTACAAGCTCAAGAGAAAAGGCTTATTCAAAAAGAAGAAAACCTTGATAAAAGGGCAGAAAATTTTGAAAGAAAAGAAAAAGACATTGAAAGAAGAATGCAAGAAGCAGAAACAAAAAAGAATGAATTACAAGAACTTATATTAAAAGAAATGGAAGAACTTCAACGAATTTCAGGGTTAACAGAAGAAGAAGCAAAAGCAAGAATTTTATCAGAACTTGATAAGCAAATGACTAACGAAAAAGCAGCTTTAATTAAAGAAATAACAGAAAATGCAAAAGAAGAAGCAGCAAAAAATGCTAGAGAAGTACTTACTTATTCTATTCAAAAATGCGCAGCAGATCATACATCAGAAACTACAGTATCAATAGTTGCACTTCCAAGTGATGAAATGAAAGGAAGAATTATAGGTAGAGAAGGAAGAAACATAAAAGCATTAGAAACATTAACAGGTATTGACTTAATCATAGATGATACTCCAGAAGCTGTTGTATTATCAGGTTTTGATCCACTAAGAAGAGAAGTTGCAAAAATAGCACTTGAAAAATTAATAGAAGATGGAAGAATACATCCTGCAAAAATTGAAGAAATGGTAGAAAAGGCAAAAGAAGAAGTTGCAGAAACTATTAAATCAGAAGGAGAAAGAGCTACTCTTGAGACAGGAGTTATGGGATTAAATCTAGAGCTTGTAAAACTAATTGGAAAATTAAAATATAGAACAAGTTATGGTCAAAATGTACTAAATCACTCAATAGAAGTATCTAATCTTGCAAGAATTATGGCTGAGGAATTAGGATTAGATAGTAAAAGAGCTGCAAGAGCAGGACTTTTACATGATATAGGAAAAGCATTAGACCATGACATGGAAGGAACTCATGTAGAAATAGGAGTAGAAATACTTAAAAAATTCAAGGAAAATCCATTAGTAATAAACGCAGTAGAAGCGCACCATGAAGATGTAGAACCACAAACTTTAGAAGCAGTTCTTGTACAAGCAGCAGATGCGATTTCTGCATCTCGCCCAGGAGCAAGACGTGAAACATTAGAGGCATACATAAAGAGACTAGAGAAACTAGAAGAAATTGCAGATTCATTTGATGGTGTTGATAAATCTTTTGCAATACAGGCAGGACGTGAAGTTAGAATAATTGTTAAACCTGAAAAAGTTTCAGAGGCAGGAATAACAATAATGGCTAGAGAGATTGCAAAGAAAGTAGAAAACGAAATGGATTATCCAGGACAAATAAAAGTAAACGTAATTAGAGAATCTAGGGCAATAGAATATGCAAAATAATAAAATGACTTACATATTGATCTCAAAAATACTAAGAAGACCAGATATTATTTGAATATCTGGTCTTTTTGCATGTAAAAGCATTAGACAAAAATAATTTATTTAGAAAATAAGAAAAAATTGAAAGTTAGTTTAAATGAAGAAATTCTTAATTTGATTATTATTATAAATTAGAAGTAATTACTTATGTTCGATATAAAGTAAAATAGAAAAAGATATTATTTTCAGGCAACAGACAAATGAAATTTTAAAGGATAGTTGTTGATTTATAATTAAAATTATAGTATTATATTAAACAAGGAGGAAAACAGATGAAAATATTAGTTATAGGAGATTTAATTGGAGAGAGTGGATTTAAAAAATTAGAAGCAGAAATAGGAAGAATAAAAGAAGAAAATAATATAGATTTTATAATAGTAAATGGAGAAAATGTTGCAGATGGAATGGGAATTACAAAAAAGTTATTTGATGGAATTGTAAATGCAGGGGTAGATGTTGTAACAATGGGAAATCATACATGGGGAAAAAGAGATATATTTACATTTATAGATGCAAAAAAATTGATTAGACCTGCAAATTATCCAAAAGGGGTTCCAGGAAAAGGATATGGAATATATGGGGCTAATAATAAAAAAATAGCAGTAATTAATTTAATAGGTAGAACCGATATGAATGTACAATCAGAAAATCCATTTTTAAAAGCTGATGAAATTTTGGAAGAGATAAAAGACAAAGCAGATATAATTATAATTGATTTTCATGCAGAAGCAACTGCTGAAAAGATAGCTATGAGCTATTATTTAGATGGAAAAATCACAGCATTATTTGGTACACACACACACGTACAAACAGCAGATGAAAGGATATCAAAAGAAGGAACAGGCTATATAACAGATGTTGGAATGACAGGACCTAAGGAATCAGTTATAGGGATGGATATATCAGCATCTTTAAAGAGATTTGTTACAACTATTCCAGAAAGATATAGAGTGGCATCAGGAGATACTATGTTAAATGGAGTTATATTTGAAATTGATGACGAAACATGTAAAACAAAAAAAATAATGAGAATTAATAAATAAAAAAAGTCGAAAAATATATTTTTTTAACACACGAAACTTCCACTTTTTACCTAAAACTACTAGACTTTGTATCCTAAATGTAATATAAATATTAATGTTCAAATGAAACAAAAAAATAAATTAGAGGAGGCACAAACAATGGAAGTTTTAAAAATCTCATCAAAATCAAATCCAAATTCAGTGGCAGGAGCAATAGCTGGTTTGGTAAAAGAAAGTAACAAAGCAGAAATGCAGGCAATTGGAGCAGGAGCATTGAACCAAGCAATTAAAGCAGTGGCAATCGCAAGAGGATTTGTAGCACCATCAGGAGTGGATTTAGTATGTGTACCAGCTTTTGCGGAAGTTGAGGTAGAAGGTGAAGATAGAACTCGGAATAAAGATTCTTGTAGAATCAAGAAACTAAATTATATAATTTTGACAGCCTCAAAAAGGCTGTCTTTTTTTAGAATAAAGATATTGATATTTATCCATATATATGATATAAAAATATTGATAAAATGTGAATAAAACTATTGAAATAGATTTATTAGACAATTAAAAAAGGAGAAAAAATTAAATGAACAAAAGATTACAGAAAAAAGGAAAAAGAATGAGCCATAATGATATTAGAAAAGAACAAGGAGTAACACTTGTAGCACTGATAATTGCAGTAATAATATTAGTAATACTAGGGAGTATATCAATTGTAGCAATATATAAATCAAAGATAGTAGAACATGAAATTAATGCAGTATTAGAATATACTGGGCAGTCAATAAATGAAAATCAAATAATTAATAAAACAGAAGAATTAATAGATAGTGGAGTAAATAAAATAGTAGGTATACTAGATGATGAGGATGAGAAAAATAATGGATTTGTGGCACTTTTTAATGAGATCTATAATAATTCAACAACTAGTGAAAGGTATATAACTGTAGAAGAAGTTAATAGTCATTATGCGGATTTAGATGATAAAACAGTGACCATAAATGAGCCAGGAGAGTATATAGCATTTGCAACTGTTGGCCGTTCATCTAAAGAAGGATATACAACTTATGGATATATAAGAATTAATGGAAATATTGTAGAAAATAATGGAACTGTTTATTCAACTTCTGATAATTATGATTTATCTGGAATGAGAAGTTATTCATTTTCAGTAGAAAAAAATAATCCACTTACAATAACTTATAGTATATCATCAAATAGTGCATATGGTAGATATACTGCTGGGTCATTATTAGTAGTAAAGAGAGAAAATAAAGATACACAATTTAAAGATGGACTAGTGGCAGTTTTTGATGCTAATTATAGAACATCATCAAAAAGTGAAATAAGTACATCAATAATAGATTATAATAAAGATTATGCAGAAAGCAATGGAACAATACTTACAATAAAAGAACCAGGAGATTATTCAGTATTTGCTAGTGTAGGACGTAGTTCACCATATGGATGGTCAACTATGGGAAGATTGCGAATTAATGGAAACATTGTTAATAATATGGATGGTGTAGAAGCATTGTGTTGGGCATGCCCAAATGGTTATCAAATTACTAAAACATATAAGCATACATTAACAGTAAAAGAAGGAGAAACATTAAGTATGAATTACAATTTATATACAGATGGAGCATGGGATGGAAGAAACTGTGGATCTTTAATAGTTGTTAAAAATTCATAAGATAGTTAAATAACTAAATATTAGGAGTATATGATGTAAACTGAAAGGATATAGAAAATGAATGAAAATCAAGTAGAAGGCAGAAATGCGGTATTAGAATTAATAGAAAGTAATAAAGATATAAATAAGATATTTGTACAAGCAGGAGAAAAGCATGGTTCAATAATGAAAGTTATAGGAAAAGCAAAATCAAAAGGAATAGTTATAGTAGAAGTACAAAAAAGAAAATTAGATGAAATGGCGACATGTAATAATCATCAAGGAATAATTGCAATAGTGCCACCATTTGAATATGTGGAAGTAGAAGATATATTGGAAGAAGCTGCAAATAGAAAAGAAGAGCCTTTTATACTAATATTAGACGGAATTGAAGATCCACATAATCTTGGATCAATAATTAGAACAGCAGAAACAGCAGGAATTCATGGCATAATTATACCTAAGAGGAGAGCTGCAGCAGTAAATGCAACAGTTAGCAAAACATCAGCAGGAGCTGTAGAACATATGAAAATAGCAAGAGTAAATAACATAAATGATACAATAAAATATCTAAAAGATAATGGTGTTTGGATATGTGGAACAGATATGGATACAGATGTAATTTACTATAAGCAAGATTATACGATGCCAATAGCGATAGTAATAGGAAATGAAGGAAAACGGAATGAGCAGATTAACAAAAGAAAATTGCGACTTTTCAGTGAAAATTCCAATGAAAGGAAAAATAAGCTCATTAAATGCATCAGTTTCAGCAGGAATTGTTATATATGAAGCAGTAAAATCAAGAAATATGTTAAAACAATAAATGTGGAGGTTTATATTTTGGAAGAAAATAGTGTAATTAGACCAGAGCTCGAAGGCATAGAAGAAGAAAGAATAGAAAAGACTTTAAGACCAAAGACTTTAGAAGAATATATAGGACAAACTAAAGTAAAAGAAAATATGAAAATATATATAGAGGCCGCCAAAAAAAGAGGTGAGCCTCTTGATCATATACTTTTATATGGACCACCAGGACTTGGAAAAACAACTCTTTCAAATATTATATCAAATGAAATGAATTCGAACATAAAAATTACATCAGGACCAGCAATAGAAAAACCAGGAGATTTGGCTGCATTACTTACAAACCTTTCAGAATTTGATGTGTTATTCATAGACGAAATACATAGATTAAACAAGAGTGTAGAAGAAATATTGTATCCAGCACTTGAAGATTACACATTAGATATAATAATAGGAAAAGGACCAAGCGCAAGGTCAATAAGACTTGACTTACCAAAATTTACTCTAATAGGAGCAACAACAAAAGCGGGTTCTCTTACAACACCATTAAGAGACAGATTTGGAATTATATCAAGATTAGAATTGTATAATACAGAAGAATTAAAAACGATTGTAAAAAGATCAGCAAAAATATTAGAAATAGAAATAGATGATGTAGCAGCAGAAGAAATAGCAAGAAGGTCTAGAGGAACACCAAGAATAGCAAATAGAATTTTAAAAAGAGTAAGAGACTATGCACTAGTATTAGGAGACCGGAAATATAAACTTAAAAATTTCAAAAATAGCCCTTGGAAGCTTAGAAATTGATGAACTTGGACTAGATGATATAGATAGAAAAATGTTAGAAACAATGATAGAAAAATACAAAGGAGGTCCAGTACGGAATAGAAACAATAGCTGCAACTATTGGGGAAGAATCAGAAACAATAGAAGATGTGTATGAACCATATTTAATACAAATAGGATTTATATCAAGAACACTAAGAGGAAGGATAGTGCTTCCTGATGCATATGCACATTTAGGCTACAAATATGAAAAATAATTTAGGAGAAATAAGATGAAAGATAGACTAAAGAATATAGCATTATTTGCAGGTTTAGTAATAATTGTAAGTGGTAATATATTTATACAAGAATTATTAAATCTTGATGAAATGTGGGTGTATAATTTTGCAAGATGTATCTTAAATGGGTTATTACCATATAAGGAATTTAGTATAATAATTACACCACTTTTTCCAATGATATCTGCAATATTTTTAAAGGTATTTGGAGATGAAATGGTAGTGCTAAGAATTGCAGAAGCATTTGAAATTGCAGCTATACTATTTATGTCATATAAGATATTAAAAGTAGCAAAAGTAAGTAATGGAATATCCATAATAACAATTTTACGGAATATATTGTATGTATTCAAACGTATTTTGCTATGACTATAATTGGGCGGTATTGCTAATAACATTAATTTTGCTATATGAAGAATTAAAAAGTCAAAAAGAAAAAATATGCTTAAATATAAAGAAAGACTTATTACTTCGGGATATTGGCAGGAAGTACAATACTATTTAAACAATCAACAGGGCTAATATTAGCAATTGTATTTGCACTATATAAAGTAATAGAAATTAGAAATAAAGAAGATATAAAAATATATTTAAAGATTTTTGGAATGAGATTAATTGGAATATTAATTCCTTTAACGATTTTTTCAATATATTTAACATACAATAATATTTGGTCAGAATTTATAGACTATGCTATAGCTGGAATAAAAACTTTTTCAAATATAGTACCATATGGAAGACTTTTAAGTAATGGAGGAATGTATGAGATATTAGCATGTATGATACCAGTAGTACTAGTTACTTTTGTTATAATATCTATATATACACTAACACAAAAAAGTTTAAGAGATAAAACATGGAGTAGGAAACTATGTATTTTTCTAGTATATGATTTAGCAGCATTTTGTATAATATATCCAATATCAGATAAAAACCATTTTGCAATAGGTACAATATGTATAATATTAACAGCTGTATATTTAATTTATGAAGGTATTATATACAGTTTAGAAATAAAAAATATGCAAAAACTAAAATTCATTTTAAAAACATTTACTGAAACTGTATCAATTTTAGCAATTATAGGATATATGGGAATAAGCTTACTAGGATTGACAAATTATATTATGAATATAAAAAATCAAGAATATCTAAACCACTTTAAATATATAACAACTAATAAGGTATTAAAGAAAAGAATAGATACAGTAGACAAATACATATTAGACAAAAAAGAAGAAGGAACAACAGTATATATACTAGACTCAATGGCAGCAGTCTATGTTATACCAACAAATGAATATAATAAAGACTATGACATGTTTAATGTAGGAAACTTTGGAACAAAGGGAGAGAAGCGGAATAATAGAAGATCTACAAACAAAAGATAATATCTTATTATTAATATTACAAGATGATTATACACAAAACTGGCAAATTCCAAAAACAGTTATACAATATGTAAAAGAGAATTTTAAACAAATGGAAAGTATAGAAATATTTGATGTATATGCAAAAATATAGAAATGATTTTCTAGCCAATAAAATGAAAGAAAATCTAATCTTTGCATAATTTCCTAGAATATAAAAATAATTGTGGGGGAAATAATGGGAATAATATATTTAGTATCAGTGATACTTTTATGTGCTGGATTTATACTTATAAAAAAATCAGAAAAAGAACTAGATTTAATAAGCTTTATAGGAATAACAATAGCAACACTTCTTGCATATAATGCGTTTATTTGTTATGTTATAAACTTTATATCAATTCCAATAACACTTTTAAATCTTAGTATTATAAATGCTATATTTTCAGGAATAATGTTTGCAATAATCTTGAAGAAAAAAGAAAGGCAAAAATACAAAATAGATAAATTTGGCACAGTAGCCATAATAATAATATTTTTAGCAGTACTTTTTGTATCATATTTAAACTTTGGAATTCCTTTTAATATAAAATATGAAACAGGAGACCCAGCAGTTCATTATATGACATCAAGATTATTTGCAGAAGAAGAAAGCCTACTTAACCTTTATAAAAGTGATATATATGGCTCTTTTGAAGGAAGAAAAATAGGTTCATATGTCAATAGTGGAATTATAATGAAATGCTTTGAAGGAATTACAGACAGTATAACTAATTACAAAATATTTATAGCATTTGGAATATTCATATTATTTGTAACAGGTGCTATTATGTATTCTACACTAGAAAAATTTACTAACACTAAGGGAGGTAGAATATTAGCACTTATAGTAACTGCAATTTATACTATGGGTTATCCATTAAATAGCCTAATATTTGGATTTGAATACTTAAGCCTAGGAATTTTAATATTTGGAGCAATAATACATATGATATATTATTATGAAAAAGAAGAATTAAAATTTCCATTTTATGTAATAATATTTGCACTTTTAAACTTTGCAGTATTCTGCTCATATTATATGTTTGTGCCATTTACATATAGTGCTCTTTGGATATATTTTTGTGTATATAGTAAAAATAAAAATGGCAAGATATTATGCAAGCAAAATATTTTAATGTTAGTTGTTACATTATTAATCCCATTTTTCTTAGGATATATATATCATTTAGCACCAACAATATATAATATACTAAATATTGATGCATATAATAATCTTAAAAATTCGATGGATTTCTCAGCAAATGTTTTAAATAATAGCTTTAAACTTTATGGATATATATATGTCAATTATTACTCAAATGCTTTAATATTTTTACCAATTGTTGTATACTATATTTATAAAAAGAAAAAAGAAAAGAAAATATTATCATTTGATATAATAATGTTAGTATTTTTATTAGCATTTATAGGTTTATTAGGACTAGGAGTAAAATTCGAAAAAGTATCAGAATACTTTTTAATGAAGAACTATTATGCGTTATGGTTAGTACTAATATATATTAGCTTTAAGTCATTAATGTATATATTTGAAAAAGACAAAACAAAACCTTGCATAATGGTAGGATTTTATACATTTTTAATAATACTTAATTTAATATTTATAGATGCACCACTTGGAAAAGGACCAGGAAATCCAAACGAAAACGCTTTAAATTTAGTAGAAATATTTGGAATAAATAAAACAATTATTAGTGAAGGAGAAATAGACTATAATCAAGAAGAAATAGAAATATTAAAATATGTAAAAGAAAATCTTGATTTAAGTAATGACAAGATAGAATTTTTAGCAAATTCAGAGCAAATATTTTGGGAATATGGAATGTTAAACTATGTAAATTATGATAAATTTTTTGAAAATCCAAATTATAGTGGACAAGATAAATTAACACTAAAAGCAATGACATCACATCAAAAAATAGGGAAAGTAAATTATATGGTGTACTTAAATAGGAGCTGGTATTATAATCAAGTAGAAGAGGAAGCATTATTCGAAAATGGAGAAATAATATTTGAAAATGAAGCAGGAGGAATTTTGAAATTTAGGGACGTTCCTTAAATTTCAAAATTCAAATTTGCAAAAAAGTGAAATTTAAGGAACGTCCCTAAATTTCAAGGAACGTCCCTAAATTTCAAGAAGGAGAAATGAAATGACATATAAAGGAAAGAATAAGATAAAAGCATTAATAGCAGCTCGGATTAATTACATTTGGATTATCAGGATATAATGGAAAGGTACAAGGAGATAGTAATACAGGGGGAAAACCAACAATTAGTGGGATTAAAGATGATAAAAAAACTAATAATGGAATAGATAATCCTAAAAAAACATATGAAGGAATTGAAGATTTTAAGGAACAATTAGAAGAACAATTTAAAAGTTTTAGTGTTACTTTAGGAGGAGAAAGTGACAAATTTATCTCAAGCATTATAGTAGATGGAACAAATGTAGAGTTAGAATTGACAGATGGAAGTTTAGTATCTGGTACATTATACAATTTAGAAGTAACAGATGTTAATTTTGAAAATTTTTACATATATAATTCACAGTTCATGAAAGATTTACAAAATGCAGCTGAGAAATATGAGGACTATGGAGAAAAAGGGTATGAAACTTCAATTCAAGCATTATATGCAGATTATGAAAATAAAGACAAACTAGATTTAAGTACTAAAAATTGTACTGTAAATAATGAATATAAAAGAGCAGATATTCAAAATATTAATTGGGGTGGTATAGATAATTCTAATTGTAGAAAAATGTGGTTAGATGGGAGAGTATTGGACGAAGATGATTTTTCTGATATGCCAAATTTGGAAACATTAGTATTAGTAGATTCAAAGATATATAGATTAGATGAAGAAGTGATAAGAATAAATTCACATTCATTAAAAAATCTTATAATAGATGGAAAAGCAGCTATAGATTATATAGATCATTTTGATTTTACGGGCTGCCCTAATCTAGAAGTAGTATCACTTCCAGATGACTCTCAGGAAACAAATTTAGATGGGTTAAAAGGATTGAAACACTTGAAACAACTTGCTTTTGGAACTCCAAATAGCAATGCATACTATGTAAATATACAAATTTTGAATGATTTTGAAGATAGAATAGATTTAGTATCAAAACCATTTCCAACTGATCATTTAAGTTTAGGACATACTTTAAGTAATTTCATATCAGACATAAGTGGAATTAATGGTTCTGAACTAGAAGTTTTAAATATAAGCTTTTTAAAAAGACTTAGTTCAGATAGCTTATTAGATACAGTAAAAACATTACCTAATCTAAAACAAATAGTAGGATTTGAAGTGAATAATGCAGGGATGTGTTCAGATGAATTAATAGAATATTGCGAAGAACATGGAATTGAACATCCATTTACAGAAAAAAGTTTAGAAATAAAACACAAATTACAAGAAATTGTATCAAGTGAAATAACAGAAGATATGGATGAAGAAGAAAAGATATGGGCTTTAAGCAAATATATTATGGCGGATATGGAATATGATTATGATTTAACTGTGGATGTAGATGATAATTCTGATAAAATAAGAAAAGGTTGGGGAGAAAATCTGTATTATAGTGTAATAGAAGGAGAGGGAATATGTGCAGGATTTGCTATGTATGCACAAAATTTGTTTATAGAAGCAGGAATAACCACATATAAAATTTCGGGTCTTGCACATACTTGGAACTTAGTAGAAATTGATGATGAGTATTATTATGTTGATTTAACAAATGCAGATCACTATATGTATTTAGAAGGGACAGTGCCAGATGAAACGATAAAAGAAAGAATGAGTGAATATTATTTATCACCAGTTGAAGAAGAATGGCCATTTTATACATATGCTTTACCAATAGAAGCAGAAGAAAAAGTAGAATATGCAGAACAAAAAAGAAAAGTTGTTGAAGAGACAGAAAATCTAGAGAGTATTGGAAAAGTAAGATATATAGTGCATCCAGATAAAGACAGTTTAGGACAAGAAAATTATGATAGATTATCTGGAATGATTGGAATATTGTGTGCATTAGGACTAGCTAAAAAAGCAGGAAGTAAGCAAAAAATGCTACAAAAAGGCGAAATGACATCTCGAGACAAGTCAGGAGAAATAGGAGCAAATTCATTAAAAGAAGTAGTAACAATATTAAAAAGACTTCAAAAGTTAGACCAGTTAATAGGTAAAAGAAATATAGCAGAAACTGAAAAGACAAGAAATAGAAAAGCAAGAGATTTAGAAAGGCAAATAATTCAAGCAAGAGAGGAAGAAGACATAAAATGAGTAAAGATTTAATAAACTATCCAAAAACAAAAATATTTTCGAAAATAAAAGAGTTCTTTAAGAATATTATTTCTAAGGAAGAAGATAGAAGAAAAGTAGAAAATATGAATTATAAAGAAGACTTTTCTAAAAATATATTAATTAAAGAAAATAAAGAAGCTGCTAGATTAAGAAGACTAAAGACATCATATGACAATAGAGAAATTAATGAAGAAAAACTTTCAAATGAAGATATAGACAAATTAATAGAAATGTATGATAAAGAAATAGAGGAACTAAAGAAAGATACTGAGAGGATAAAAAGAAATATTGAAAGGGCAATAAAGGTAAAAAGATGAAACTATTATTACATACTTGTTGTGCACCATGTAGTGTGTATTGTATAGACAGCCTAAGAGAAGAAGGGATTGAACCAACAGTATATTGGTATAATCCTAATATACATCCATACATAGAATATAAAGCTAGAAGAGATACCTTAAAAGAATATACAAAATCAATTGATGTACAAGCTATATTTGAAGAATATTATGGACTAAAAGAGTTTTGCAAAGATGTAATTTGTGATTTAGAAAATAGATGTGAAAATTATTGTTATAAAGTGAGACTTGAACAAACGGCAAAATATGCAGTAGAAAATGGATTTGACACAATCAGTACAACACTTTTAGTAAGTCCATACCAAAAACATGATGTTTTAAAAAAGCAAGCAGAAGAAGTTGCGAAAAAATATGGAATAAGATTTTTATATAGAGACTTTAGAGTAGGATTTAGAGAAGGACAAGCAAAAGCAAGAGAGTTAGGACTATATATGCAAAAATATTGTGGTTGTATTTTTTCAGAAGAAGATAGATATAAAAAGCAAATAGAAAAAGACAAAACAAATTAAATTTGATTATTAAGAAAGGTAGTTGTAAATGAATGAACAAGCACAAATGAAAGCAAAGGAATATCAAAAGAAATTAGATGAAATGTTTTCTTCAGAATTCCAAGATGACTTATTAGAAGTATGTATTGAAACTTTTGGAGAAGATAGTAGAGAGCAATTTGAAGAAAATTTGAAAAGAGTAGGTGTATATCCTAAATTTAATCTTCATAGGGAAGCTGCTATGCCTATTAAAACTGAAAATGATGAACAATATTTTGATTATACATCATATTCTTTAATGAGATCAGTATATGATAAATTTGATATAGATCCTAATAATTATAGAGATGGCACTTTAGAAGAAGACTTGAAAAAAAATCTTATGCAAAAAAGTTCAACATCTTATGTAACATGTTGTGTTGATAAAGAAACTAATGAAGTATGCTATCCTATTTTTATAGCTATGGATAGTAAACTAGATGATGCAAATATTAGAGGAAAACTTGTTCATGAAGTTCTTCATGCTTTAGAATTTATGGTAGAAAGAGATGAAGAAGGTCTGAAGGCAAAAACAGGACATTTTAGTTGGGAAGAAACAGGAAAGAATATATTAACAGCAGAATGCATGCATACAGCGATTTTGCTCACAAAAATATACCCTATGTTAAGAGAAAAAGGATATGAAATTGCAGATGATAATACTGATTATCTTTTCTCTATGGGAGAAGGATTTTTTAAGTTTTTTGGTACATATTTTAGGCAAATATGTAGAACAGCATGCCAACCTGACTTACATGAATTAACAGATGTAATAGGAGTAAATAATTGGGAGAAATTTGTAGAATTGCAAAATAATAAAAGGAATATATTTAAAAGTAAAGAAGCAGAAAAAGGACAATTAGCTCTTGTTGATATAATGCAAGAATATTCAAGAAACAATTTAGGGACAAGAATAGGAAAAGCTACATTGAATAACCAATTAGATGTAGATGGTAAAAATAAAGTAGTAGAAGAATTGAATCAATTAATGAATGAGAAAGAAAGTTCAATTGATTTAATGCAAGGAGAACAGTTATGAAAATTGATCTAGAAACTAGAAATGCTTATACTGAAGTAATTGCTATAGTAGATACATTACCAGATATAGATAGATCTAAAATACCAGAAAAGCTATTAAATGTAATAAGAGAAAATTCAAATGCGGATTACAATTTCAAATTTGATATATTAGTTTCTATGAATGCTTGGAAATTATCTGAAAAAGCAAAACTTATATTGGCCGTTTTATTTAGAGATTATTTGGCAACTGAAACACAGCAGCAAAAAATTAAAAGGGTAGAAAAAAATCAAATTCAAAAATTAGAGGAAGTTGCTCGCCAAAAATACAATCCTGATAACATTTTCAAAAAGAAAGTAGTCGAAAAAGAAGAAAATATACAAATGATTGAATACAAAAGAAATATATTCCAAAGAATTTGGGATAAAATCAGAAGAAGATAAAACAAAAATATTGTAATTTGTCAAAAAAAGTAGTAACATAAACTTAGCACAAAATCATTTACCTAGTGAAAATAAAAAATAAGGGGGTTTTTATGGAAGAGAACAAAATGATTTTAGACGTGAATGAAAAGCCAAGTATACCAAAATGGATTATACTTGCAATACAACACGTGTTTGCAATGTTTGGAGCTACAATATTAGTTCCAATTCTAGTTAATCAAGGAGCAGGAGAAACAATACTTACTATACCAGTAGCACTTGTATCATCAGGTATAGGAACACTAATTTACATACTTTGTACAAGAGGAAAATCACCAGTTTATTTAGGAAGTTCATTTGCCTTTATTGCTCCACTTATTGCAGCAGCTGCAAAAGGTGGAATATCAGGAGCAATGACAGGAATAATAGCAGTAGGAATTATTTATATAATATTTGCAATTATAGTTAAAATAGTTGGAAAAAATTGGATAAATAAAATATTGCCACCGCTTGTTATAGGACCAATGATTATGATTATAGGTTTAGGCTTAGCACCATCAGCTATATCGCAAATAGGATTAGACAAAGCTGTAATGGAATGGAAAGAAATCTTAGTTGCAGTAGTTTCATTCTTAGTTACAGCGATAGTAATGGTAAAAGGAAAAGGATTCTTAAAGATAATACCATTTTTAGTAGGAATTGTCTCAGGATATATTGTAGCAATAATAGTAGGAATAGTTGACTTTGCACCAGTTGCAGAAGCATCATTCTTCAGTATGCCACAATTTATGGTACCATTTATTCACTATACACCAACATTCTCAGCAATACTTACAATAGCACCTATAGCATTAGTAACAATGGCAGAACATATAGGAGATCATACGGCATTAAGTTCAATAATAAATAGAGATTTACTAAAAGAACCAGGACTTGATAAAACATTATTAGGAGACGGTGTTGCAACATTTATAGCAGGACTAATAGGAGGACCAGCAAACACTACTTATGGAGAAAATACATCAGTGGTAGGAATGACAAAAATAGCTTCAGTATGGGTAATAGGACTAGCTGCTATTATAGCTATTTGTTTAGGATTTTTAGGAAAATTTACAGCAATAATATCATCTATACCTAACCCAGTATTAGGAGGAGTATCATTACTTCTATATGGATTTATTGCAGTGAATGGACTAAAAGTATTAATACAAAATCAAATAGATTTTGGAAAAGCTAAAAATGTAGTAGTAGCATCTACAATGTTAGTATTAGGACTAGGAGGAGCTGCAATATCAATAGTAAATGGAGATTTATCAATAACAATATCAGGAATGAGCTTAGCAGCAATAATAGGAATTATATTAAACTTATGTCTAAGAGAAAAAGAAGATAAGGTACAGGATAAAAAAGAAGAAAGCAAAAAAGAAAAGATAAATGTATAAATTAAAAAAGTCATTTCTAAAGTTGTAGTATTCTTTTTATTCAAAAACATACAAAAAGCATATTAAAAAATTTATAATAGATTTACCAATGATGTATCGTCTATGATAAATAAATGACAAACTAATAAAAATGTTTATGAAATAAGAAAAATAGAGAATAAATATGAGCAATATATTTATTCTCTATTTTTGTATAATATCATGAAAATACATTGACAGTAAGATAAAATAATAGGTATAATAAAACATATATTAAATAATGCTAAAATCAGATAGAACAAAAGAAAGAGAAGGAGAAACAAATGGAAACCAAAATAAAGGTGAACAAAATAACAAAAAATGATGAAGGAATAACCCTAGTAGCACTAATCATAACAATAATAATTCTAGTAATATTATCAGCAGTAAGTATAGGAGTAATATATAAATCAAAGATAGTAGACTATGCAAT
>CANPCK010000029.1 GCA_947572545.1 uncultured Clostridium sp.
TACTTACTGCTGCTAATATTACTAGGATTATTATTGTTATTATTAATGCTACTAGTGTTATTCCTTTTTCATGAAATAATTTTCTCTCGCTTTTCGCTTCATCTTCAATGAAACTTAGAGGTCCGTCCCATTGTTTCATTTTGGGTATAATTAATAATCCCTTTATGGGTACTTGGTTTAGCTTTTTGTTTGGTTTTCATTTGTTCCTCCTTGATTTATTTTTATCTTAAGAAGACTTTTGGTTTTGGCATTTGTTTTTGCTCATTCTTCTTATGTATAAAAATGTTTTCATTTTCATACATAAAAAGAATTGGCTTTCTTTAACTCTTATATTATACATTTATATTACTATTTTATTCTATCATTGTCAATATGTTTTTATCATTATCTGTTATTTTAATAAAAGATCCAAAAAAGCTTACTTAGGCATTTTTTTCCTAAATAAGCTTTTACTTTTATATTCTAAAAAATTCTTCAAATTCTTCTTGTGTTATTGTTTCTTTTTCTAATAGTGCACTTGCTACTGCTTCTAATTTATCTCTATTTGCACTTAGAATTTCAGTTGCTCTTGAATAAGCTTCATCTAATAGTCTTCTTATTTCTTTTCCTACTTCATCTTCTATTTCATGCCCATAAAATTCAAGTTCTATTGGGTCATCTACTTTTAATGAAATTGGTCCTATTTTATCACTCATTCCATATACTATTATCATATCTCTTGCAAGTTTTGTAGCTACTTCCAAGTCGTTGCTTGCTCCTGTTGATATTTCATCTAATGCAACTTTTTCTGCAACCCTTCCTCCAAGTAATGCTATAAGTTTTTCTTCCATTTCTGTTCTTGATACATAGAATTTATCTTCATCTGTTTTATACATTGTATATCCACCTGTAACACCTCTTGGTATTATTGATATTTCTTTTACATCAAGACTAGTTTCTAGATATCTACTCACTATTGCATGTCCTGCTTCATGGTATGCAGTTAATTTCTTATCTTTATCTGATATTACTCTACTTGTTTTTGCAAGTCCTACTGTTACCTTCTTTACTGCATCCTCTATATCTTCATTTTGTATTTCTTCATGATTATTAATTGTTGCAATGATTGCTGCTTCATTTAATACATTTGAGAGTTCTGCTCCTGTAAATCCTGCTGTATCTTCTGCAATACTTTTTAAATTTACATCTTCTGCAAATTTTTTCTCTTTACCATATATTTCTAATATTTCTTCTCTACCTCTTAGATCTGGTGGAGCTATTGTTATCTGTCTATCAAATCTACCTGGCCTTAAAAGTGCTTTATCTAACATTTCTGGTCTATTAGTAGCTGCAAGAACAATTATTGTATCATTTTTCTCAAATCCATCCATTTCAACTAATAGTTGGTTTAATGTTTGATTATTTTCTGATTCTGCTCCACTTGAACTTGTTCTTCTTGAACCTATAGCATCTATTTCATCTATGAATATTATACATGGAGCAAATTTTTTTGCTTTTTCAAATAATTTTCTAACTCTTGAGGCACCAAGTCCTGCAAACATTTCTATAAATTCAGATCCACTCATTGATATAAATGGAACATTAGCTTCTCCTGCTATTGCTCTTGCCATAAGTGTTTTTCCTGTACCTGGTTTTCCACAAAGCAGTATTCCTTTTGGAATTTTTGCTCCCATTTTTTGAAATTTCTCTGGTTCCTTTAAGAAATCTACAACTTCTATCATTTCTTGTTTTTCTTCTTTTAATCCTGCAACATCTTCAAATTTAACATTAGTTTTATTGTCTACCCCATCATATATTTTGCCTTTATCTCCTAAACCTTGCATTTTGAATATCATAACTACTACTACTATCATAAGTGTAGTTGAAATTATTGAAAGGAAATTATTACTTAACATTGCAAGAAATCCACTAGTTTTAGGTGCAAGCTCTACATTTTTTCCTTCTGCTACTTTTCCTTGTACATATTCTACAAAAGCTTGTGTATTTGGAATTATTACTTTTTCTGAGTCTTCTTCATTTTCTCTTTCTTTATATATTACTTTTAGTCTTGTACTTCCTATTGTCATTTCTATCTTTTCAACTTTTTCTTCATCAATATCTTTTAATAGTTGTGTATAAGAAATATTTTCCTCTTTATCTTTGTCCTTATTCATGACAAACATTGATACTGTAATCGCTGTAGCTATAATTAACATTACACATAAAATAATTATATAAACATTATTTTTATTGGTTTTTTTGTTATCCTTTTTCAATTTACATTTTCCTTTCTTTAAGCATTAGAACCTTCTGGTTGCTCTCCACTATCTTTCTCTTCTTTTTCTTCTCTCTGTTCTTCCTTTTTTTCTTCTTTTTCTTTCTCTTTAGGTTCTACTTCTAATGTATCTTCAGTTGCAACTTTTTCTTGTATTTTTTCAAGTTTCATTAATTGTATCTTTTGATTTATTATTTCTGTTTTTATCATAAGTATTGCAACAGCCACATAAATGTATGATACTGTTGTATACATCCATTGGAAGTAACTTATAGTAAAGTTTGTAAATGTATTTACCATTATATATATTAGATTTAGTATTATTGGAAGTGTTAAAGCATGTATTCCTATATTAAATGTTGCTTTAAACCTTAGCCTTAATTTTACTATTCTTGCAAATATATATCCAAGTGCTCCTAAAACTATTGCATCTACTATATTTGATGAGAAATAGATTATAAACAAATATACAAATACTGTTACAAAAAATAGCATATAAGTATACATCATTTTGTTTCCAGAAATTAGATTAATAAGTTCTTCTTTGTTATTAATATTTTCTGTGAAAATATTAGAATAGTATATACTTTGATCTTGTGCTAAAAGGTTATTTGAAATTGTTATTTTATCATGTAACACAAGTATTCCTGTATCATATAGATTTATCTTTTCTAGATATTTTTCTGGATCTGCATATTTATCTGTATCTATAATTATTATTGGAACTATACTCTTTTCATTTTCTATTATTATAGGTTCTTTAGAGCTAATAGTTAATTTTCCATTTTCTAAGCTTATTTCTTCGATTTGCTCACTTATATATTCCTTGACGTCACTTACTACATTATAAAATTTAAATGTATAAGCTAAAGTAACAATCATTATAAATATTAATATAAGTATTAGTATGTACTTTATTGCTGATATTATTTTATCTGCTGCAAATTCTTCATATTTTTCAAAATCTCTTATGCTTGTCCATAATTTTTTGAAAAATCCTGGTTTTTTTTCTTCCATAAAAACTTTCCTTCCATAATAAATACAATTGAAAAAATTAGTATATTTCAGAGTAAATTGCATTCTGAGGCTGTAATAGCCATAGTTTAAACAGCCTCATCAACAATATTAAGATACTCATTCTCTCTCAATTATCATTCCGTTTTTAGAATCCTTAATAATATACCCTTTCTCCTTTATTTTATCCCTTATTTTATCTGATAATTCCCAATCTTTATTTTCTCTTGCTTTTTTTCTTTCTTCTATTAGAGATAATATTTCTTCAGGTAAATCTTCCTTTTTATCATTTTTTATATCTATTTGTAATCCTAGAACTTCATCAAATTTAAGTAATAGTTTAGCTAATTCTTTAGATTTTTTAGGATATTTTATTACATCCCATACAATACTTATTGCTATTGGCATATTCAAATCATCATTTATTGCTTTATGAAATTTTTCCTCAAATTCATTTATTACATTTTCTTGTATATCTTCAGTTCCTTCTAAGTGTCTTTGATATCCTTCTTTCAATCTCATTAGTGATGTATTACTTGATAGTGCTCCTTCAAATGTAAAGTTTAATTTATTTCTATAATGTGATGAAAAACAAAATAGCTTATATGCTATTGGGTCTATACCTTTTTCATTTAAAGTATCTAATGTATAAATATTTCCTAAGCTCTTAGACATTTTCCCACCATCTATTTGTAAGAAGTTGCAATGCATCCAAAACTTAGCTGGTATCTTGCCACATCTTCCTTTGCTCTGTGCTATTTCATTTTCATGGTGTGTTGGTATATGGTCTACTCCTCCTGTATGTATATCAAATTCATCTCCTAAGTATTTATTACTCATAGCTGAACATTCTATGTGCCACCCTGGATAACATAACCCCCATGGACTTTCCCATTTCATCAAATGTTTTTCTGGGGCCTTTATCCAAATTGCAAAGTCTTCTGGATTTCTTTTTTCCTTATCTACTTCTACTCTAGCCCCTGCAATTTGTTCATCCACTTTTCTGTCTGATAATACTGGATATTTATCTAATTTTGATATATCAAAATATATTCCTCTTGAAGTTTCATAAGCATATCCATTTTTCACTATTCCTGATACAAATTCTATCATTTCATTTATGTGATCTGTTGCCTTACAAATAACTTCTGGTCTGTCTATATTCAATCTATCAAAATCTCTTAAAAATATTTTTGTATAATATGCAGCTATTTCATAAGGATCTTTATTTTCTTTCTTTGCAGCTTTTGCAATTTTATCTTCTCCTTCGTCTGCATCTGATTCTAAATGACCTACATCTGTTATATTCATTGCATGTTTTAGTTTGTATCCATTATATTTCAATACTCTTCTTAAAGTATCCATGAATACATAAGCTCTAAAATTCCCTATATGTGCATAACTATATACTGTTGGTCCACATGAATAAATCCTAACAGTATCATTTATAGGAGTAAATGTTTCTTTGTTTCTTGTCAATGTATTATACAGTTTTAACTCCAAATTTTAATCTCCTCCATTCTTATTTGTTACTTCAGAAATATCCTTGATTTCTGAAGTAACAATATTATGAACTTCTATTTATTGACGTACAGTATTTCCGTTATTAACTGTATTGCCATTTCCTGTATTTGGTTTATTAGGTTTATTTGGCTTATCTGGTTTTATAGGATCTGTTGTTACAGTATTATTAGGTTTTGTGCTTGTATTAGTATTTGTATTTGTTGTGTTATTATTTACAGTATTTGTATTAACAGTGTTTTCATTAGGCTTTGGTTTACATTCTGTACATGTTTCTGTTGGAATTTCTTCTTTACTTGTGAAAAATTGTTCTTCTGTTTCTGTACAGTTTTCAGATGCTAATTTTCCTGTTTTCTTACATATTACTGTTTTTGTATGTGATGCACATGTATCTTTTGGCACTGTTCCTTCTGCAAAGAATTCATTATATGCATATCCTGCATTCTTACATGTCTCTGATGCAATTAAACCAGATTTAGAACATACTAGTGCTGTAGTTATTCCTGCTGGTCTTTCAAAATCCCTTGTTGGCTTTCCTGAATGTACACTGCTCATAACATTTCCCCATAATCTTGCAACTGTTGTACTTGGTCCTGCTGAGCCATCTCCTTCTATATCATATCCCATCCATGCTGCACCTGTATAATATGGTGTAAATCCACAGAACCATACTGCTTTTCTTTCATTTGTTGTTCCTGTTTTTCCTGCTGTAGCTTGGTTCTTAACTTTTGCCATTGGTCCAGTTGCTCCATTTGCTCCTGTAAGTCCTGTTCCTATTGGTTCTTCTAATAAGCTTTGTAGTATCCAAGCATTTTGTGTTGAAAATACTCTTCTTTTTTCTTGATGTTCTCCTAAAATCTCATTTCCATCTATATCAGTAACTTTTATATAAAATGTTGGTTCAATATATTCTCCATAATTTGCAATAGTTGCATAAGCTCCTGTCATTTCAAGTACTGTTGGTCCTTGCGACATTCCTCCTAATGCAAGTGATAGTCCATCTTCCTTTTCTGTTGATGTCTCTAATCCTAATTTTGCTAAATATGTTAATGATTTTGCAACTGTTAAATCTTTCATCATTTTAACTTGAGGAATATTTCTTGATACTCTTAGTATCCATCTAATATTCATTAGCCCTAAAAATCCATAGTCATAATTTCTAGGTTTATATGTACCAAATGCTACTGGTGAATCATCTATAACTGTTGCTGCTGTAATTAGTCCTTCTTGTAAACTTGGGCCTACAACAGCTATTGGTTTTATACAAGAACCTGGGCTATGTCTTACTCCTGTAATTCTATTTGTTCCCCATGCAGTTGTTTTTTCTCCAAATCCACTTGTTCCTGCAACTACATATCCTTTTGTGTGATCCATTATTGCTATTGCTGATTCTATTCTTACTTCTTCCTTAGTTTCAGTTCCATCTGATTTTTTCCTTGTTACTGTTTTATATTTTGAAGTCCATTTACTAGCATTATTTACATATTGTTCATCAACTGATTTTTGAACTTCTGGGTCATAAGTTGTATATATTTGATATCCACTTCCATATAAGTGTATTTTTGCTATTTCTTCATCCCAATCATTTGCTTCTCTTAAGTCTTTTAATATTTCTTTTATTGCAGCCTCTGCATGGTATGTTAAATTATTATTTTGAGTAACTGATCCTTGAGTAAATTTTATTCCTGCCTCTACTTCGTCAAGTGCTGCTTGATATTCACTATCGTCAATTTTTCCAAGTTCATGCATTTTCCACAATACATTTGTTACCCTTTTCTTAATTCTTGCTGATCTATCTGTTTCTCCAAAAGGATTATATGTACTTGGTGCATTTGTTATTCCTGCTAAATATGCTGCTTCTACAAGTGTTAAATCTTTTGCATCTTTATCAAAATAATATTTTGATGCAGTTTGAACACCATATAAATTCTTTCCTCCACCTCCAAGTGGAATTAAATTAACATATAGTTCTAATATTTGATCTTTTGAAAGTATTTGTTCTACTTGATATGCTCTTACTATTTCTTTTATTTTTCTAAGTGCTCCTTCAAATGCTGAATCATCATCTTCTCCTGTTAAATTTTTTACTAACTGTTGAGTTATTGTGCTTCCTCCATAAGAAGATTCTCCTTTGTGAGTTGCGAATGTTAGTAATGCTCCTGCTGTTCTCTTCCAGTCTACACCATTATGTTGTTCAAATCTTTCATCTTCTATTGCTATAAATGCTTTAAATATGTATGGTGACATTTCGTCTTTGCTTATTATTACTCTATTTTCTGCAGCATTACTAAGATTTGCTATTACTTCTCCATTTATATCATATAGAGTTGAATTTTGATAATTTATTGTTAAATCTTTTTCATTGATTGCCCAATCTCCCCAAATACATCTATATAGTATTGCAGCAAATATTCCTCCTACTATAACCATCATTAATAAAATAGTAATAAATAATATCTTGAAAAATAATCTAAGTTTTGGGTGTTTTTTCTTTTTCTTTTTTTTCTTTACTGGTTTATATATTACAGTTTGTTCTTTTTCTGCGTTTTCTTCTTTCTTATTTTTTTTGTTTTTATTCTTATCTTCCATACTATCCTCCTTAGAGCATATTTCTATCTTTTGATATAAATTATGACATTAATATTATAATACAAATCTTTAAAAAGATAAAGTATTTTTGGTAAATTATTCTTTATATTAAGATATTATTAATATTTCTAGAAAAATGGAAGGCTTTTTTGCCTTCCTAAAATTAAATATATTAACATCCTTTTAAGCAGTCTTTTCGTCTTGTTCCTCTTTTTTAGTGTATTTTAACTTTGTTGCCATTCCTCCTCTTATGTGCCTTTCTGCCTTGTTTTCATCTAATATTTTTCTTACTTCTATTGCTAATACTGGATTTATTCTTAATAGTCTTTCACTTACATCTTTGTGTACTGTTGATTTTGATATTCCGAAATTTTTTTGCTGCTCCTCTTACTGTATCTTTTGAATCTATTATATATCGTGCAAGTAAAGACGCACGTTCCTCTATTGTTATACCTTTCATTATGAGCCCCCCATTATGAATTACTTTTGTTTAATTGTATTCATATTAGGGTTGTATTAGAACGTTTTTATTTAATATGATAATAATTAGAGAAAAGTAAGAATTTTTATTTTAATTCTTACTTTTCTTTTAATTTCAACTATTCATAATCTTATAGATATACTTCTCCTCTAACTATCTTCTTGTATATTTCTCCCTTTTCTTTGAAGTTCTTGAAAAATCCGTAGCTTGCAGCTGCTGGCGATAAAAGACATATCATATTTTTTTTGGTAACTTCTTTTGCTGTTTTTACAGCTTCATCTAAAGTTTCTATAATATATACTTTCATATTTGGATTATTTATTCTATTACCAATTTTATGACCAGTTGTTGGCATACATATCAAGTTACCAATCTTACTGTTGTTTAAATACTCAATAAACTTTTCAAAGCTAACTCCTCTATCCATTCCACCTATTATCAATGTGTCTACCTTTTCTAATGCTTCTATAGAGTTTATTGTAGCCTCTGGAATTGTTGCTATTGCATCATTATAAAACAAGATGTCATCATATATTCCTACTCTTTCAATTCTATGTGGCAATGGTTCAAATGAATTTATAGTTTCTATTGTTTTTGATAAATCTAACTCTAATATTTCACTTACTGTTAAAGCAAACATTATATTACTTAAATTATATTTTCCTATTAAATTTCTCTTATCTAATGAGTTATATAATTCTTTATTTCCTAAGTAAACTTTATTGTCTTTTAATATTGTTTTTTTGTCTGCTTGTGTTACATCCTCTGTTGAAATAAGGTATTCTTCTCCATTTATTTCATATTTCTTTAATTCCTTAAGCAAAAGCTCACTATCAAGACTATGTAAAAATTTATCTTCTTTGTTTTGAAACTTAAATATATTGCATTTTGCTTCTGCATAATTTTCTAATGATTTATAATGATCTAAATGTTCTTCATATATGTTTAATAATATAGCTATATTGGTAGATTGTTCCATATATTCTAGCTGATGAGAAGACATTTCAAGAACTAGTATCATTTTCTCTTTTATATCATCGATATATCCAAACACTGGATTTCCAATGTTTCCAAGAAGCATACATTCTTTACCCTGATTTTTTATTAATTCATATATAAGTGTACTTGTTGTACTTTTTCCCTTACTTCCTGTAATACCTATTGTGTATATGTCAAAAAATTCTAATAATAGTTCTAGTTGTGATTTTATTTTTTCTCTAAAACTACTAGTGTCTATTTGTGCAAAAGATATACCTGGTCCTTTCATTATTATATCATATTGTTCTAAATTATCTAAATAGCATTCTCCACTTATATACACTGCATTCTTCTCTTCTTTTAAGAACTCATATTTTGTTTCAAATCCTTCATCTTTATCAGCAATATATACTTTTTGATCTTTTAAATACTCCCTTATAAATTTATATGTAGACTGCCCTTCCATTCCAAAACCTAAAATTAATATCTTTTTTCCTTTAAAATATTCTACTAGCTCTTTAACCATTTGCTATCTCCTTTTTAATTAAATTTTTTTGTTCTTCTGTTAAATTGTTATCTTCATTAAATCTCTTAGTAATATCAACATTTATATCTGATAACTCAAAATTATCTTTATAATATTTTAACAAATATGGTAAGTCATTTTTATTTAGTTTAGAAATTGTTAAGCTAATTGCAAAATTTACTTCTTCATATGTTCCAACACATTCAAATGGTTTTGTCTCTCCATTTCCTGTAAGTTCTATAAATGTTTTTAACAATTCTTTATCTTCAAATAAATCTCTACCAAATATTTCTACAAGTTCACCTTTATACAAATATGGACTTAACATTATAAAAACAAATAAGCATTTTGGGCATTTACCACACCATTTCCAATTTTTTTCTTTACTGCCCACATTACAGCTTTTAAATATTTTATGATATTTTTTATGTTTTGAAAATAGTTTAGCAATTTGTAACTCATTTAAAGGTCTTAAAAAACTAAAATATTTTACATTTCCTTTTAAATATTTTTTAGCATAATCTGTAAAATCTTCTTCAAACTCATAACTTTTAGAATATTGATGATTTATCTTTTCTCCTATGACATTTGACTCATTTGCACTTGATTCATTAGATAATGCTATATATTTCTTGCCTGTTATATATGCTATAAAATAGCTTAAGAAGGCAAGCATTGAAGAAAAAGGTGTATGACCATTTATGAAACCTTTTTTATTTAGTTCTAATAAGTTTTTGTCTATTGTTCTATATACTTCTATAACTTGATTTTCATTAAATCCTGCTATTTTAGCACATTCTAAGGTTACTGGCTTTGGATTTACTATTAATGCATAATCTTTTTGTGTATTTATTTGCAATGTTTCAAGAGTTACACATGAGTCCTTTCCTCCTCCTATTGGAACTATGTATCCTTCTAGATTATCTTGTTCTCCATCTACTTCTAATGTCTCTCCTTCACATTCTATATCCATAAATTCATCAATATTTGTTTTTATCTTATTTGTGAAAAATAACTCCCCTAAGCCATAAAAGTATAACTTCTTAATCCATTCTTTCTGCTGATTATTTAGTACTCCACATTTAATTATAACCTTTGGAGAACATGTAGACTTCCAATAACTAATTAGTTCAATCAATCCTATGGAAAATACCATATTCTTGATTTTGTTACCTTCTATTTGCTTTAATTTCATATCTTTTTTTAATATTCTTATATTGGGATTAAATTCAGTGCAATTTGGTATCTTAAATTTATATTCCAATAATATTTCTTTTTCATCTTCTTTTATATTATAGCTTTCATATATAAACTCTGGATACTCATTTCTAAGTTCAGTAAAATTCATACTTTTTCAAATCCTTCCTTTTTATTAGTTTAGTATTTTTATAAACTTTTCTTTTATTCTATCATATATACATACTATTTTCAATTTTTTATTTTGACACAGGTAAACATAAGTAAGTATTTACTTTTTCTGGTTTTTATAGTATAATAATGTATGTAAAAAATTTACATGGAGGTTTTTATGATTAAATTAGTCGCAAGTGATTTAGACGGAACTATTATAGATAACAACAACTCTATTTCACAAGATAATTTAGATGCTATAAATAATATACAAAAAAAGCATATACCTTTAGTTATTTGTACAGGTAAAACATATGCTCTTAGTAAAGATATCTGTAAAAATCTTCATGCTAGTTTCGGAATTTTTGGAAACGGAAGCCAAATAATAGATCTAACTACTGGAAAAGAGATTATGAAAAGTACTCTTTCATATAATGAATTAGATGCATGTTTTTCAGTTCTAAAAAAATACAACTTACATATTCATGCCTATACTGAAAATAGTATAATTTCGCCAGAGCTTATATATATGGATTTAAGAAATTCTATACTTTTCCCTAATAAAATTAATATTAATATTGTTCCTTCTATTGAAAACTATATTAAGGATAATAGTCCAGCTGTTTTTAAACTTATTATTTCCTCTCCTTTTAGTCTTTCAGCTGTTAAAAAGGATTTGGAAAAATTTAATAACTTAAATATTTTACACATTTCTAAAACTGGTTTATATAAAGATAATGTTATTAATAAAGAATATGAATATTTAGATATCTCTCCCCTTAATGTAACAAAAGGCAGTGCACTTAAACTTCTTAGTGATTATCTTAATTTACAAAAAGAAAATATTTTGTCTGTTGGAGATAATCTAAATGATATTGAAATGTTTAAAGCTTCAAATATTGGTGCTGCACTTAATAATGCAAGTGACCAAGTTAAAATGTATGCAAATTATATAACTAAGAATACTGTTGAAAATGGCGGATTTGCAGAAGCAATTTATAAATTTATCACTTTTTAGGAAATATATTAAGTAGGTAATTTTACAGATAAACTTAAAATCACCTACACTTCCAACAATTACCTTTGATTTCTGTAGTTATTTATGTTAACATAATAATATAAGTAATCGTTTTGATTGGAGGTTATTATGTTGGAAAATATAAAAAATACTATAAAAAACTTTGATTTAAAAGTAAAAAAAATAATGATTAATGGGTTACGTTTTTCTCTCATAGTTGCACTAATTGGCACATTGATTTTAAGTTTTTACATATCTGTTTCTCATTCTAATTCAGTTTATTACATAGGTAAAGAAATCGTTCATTTATCAATATCATTTGCAGCTTCATTTCTTGTATCTGCATTTGCAATTGATAGAATAAAAAAAGATTTGGGTTAATTTGAACTAAACACAAAAAACTCTCGGGTTTTAAAACCTGAGAGTTTTTTGCGTTTTTTATGTTAAAGGTAGGTAATTTCATTTTAAACAGCTTCTGCAGTTTCTCTTTCTTCTATTTCTGTTCCTTCTCCCTCATTTTCGTCTATTACTTCTAAGCTTGATATAGAAACTTCATAAGCTACTCTTTCTATTACTGTTCCATCATCATATTTCTTTTCATATTTTCTTGATTGTACTCTTCCTACAGCTTTTACTTGTGCTCCAACTTCTAATCTGTCACAAAATCTTGCATTTCTTCCCCATGCTATTGCTGGTATGTAATCTGATTTGCTATATGCTCTGTTAACTGCTAATAGTAAATCTGCAATCTCACGTCCAAATGGCGTCTTTCTATATATTGGTTTTTTACAAATATGTCCTATCAATATAACTTCATTTGAAATATCTAAATTAATTTCTTCATCTTCTTCTGCTTTTCCTTCAATGTCATTTTCAAATATTATGTCTTTAGCAAATACTGTTAAAATTAATTTGTTTCTTTCATTTTCATAACTATTGTATGATCTAAATTGTCCTTTTACTACTATTTTCTTTCCGATTTGTAGTTCTTCATCATTTATTAGTCTTTCTGATATTGTTACTGGTATTATGTCAAAGGTTTCACTTAAACGTGGTACCTCTAAATCAAATATGTAAAAACTCTCTCCATAAATTTCATGACTAAATCTTTTTTCGCTTGTAATCTTTCCCACTAATACTAAATGGTTATTATCCAAATAATTTGTGTTCAATTTCTTTTCCTCCCTATTCTTTTACGTAGGAAACTTATTCTTTGCCTTAGTAATAATTTCTTACGTTTCTTACTTTCCTACAAATTTCTTTGTAATATTTTTTTGTTTGTCTATTGTATTTTTTTAAATTACATCTTTATTATACTACATATTTTTGGGTTTGTCTACATAAAATGTTAAATTTATTAGAAAAACATTTCTTTTTTGCCATAAATTAGTAGGATTGAAGCAATTCCCATTACATTATGCGTACTATTTGACAATTTTTTATTCAATACCTTCACCTCTATTTCTTGCGGTTCTAGTATATTTTTATGTGTATCTATCAATCTTCTCTGAATGCATAACATAAAGCTTTCTTCTACACTTGAAGCCGTTATTGTTGCTTTTTGATTAAATCCAAATGTTATTACATTTAGTTTCATATTATTTATTACTTCTAAATTTCCACTATTCATGTCTGCATTTATTACTAAATATTTTGTATTCTCAAATAACTCATTTATGTTATTCTCTTTTCCTGTTAATTCTTCTAGAGTTACAACCAATATTGTTTCAAATCTAATGTTTCGTATATTTTCTATATTTTTCTCATTAATTACCATTACTGTATGTTCCTTATTTGGAGTATTCAAATTATTCTCTAAAATTCTTTTAATTTGCATCTCATTTTTACTATCAGCAATAATTCCTATAAACGCCACAGTTTTATTTACCCCTTTTATTCAAATATACTATATTGTATCCAAAATATTCCTTATTATTCACTTTTACTAATTAATTTTTGTACACCATTTGCATCTATATCATAGTTGTCTTTATATACCAAATCTGATACTTTAACTATATTATATCCTTTTTCTTGTATATTCTTTATTATTGTTTCAAGGCTACCTGCTGTAGTTTCTGTTCCATTATGCATTAATATAATACTACCTGGTTTTAACCCTCTATTTATCCTATCCCACATTTGACTACAATCTAATCCTTGATAATCAAGAGAATCAATTGACCATTGTATTACTTTATATTCATTATCTGTTGCTGCCTTTACAACAGTATCATTATATTCTCCATAAGGACATCTGTATAGCTTAACTTCTTTTCCAGTTATTTTCTTTATTTTTTCATTACAGTTTGCAATTTCAGCTACATTTTGTTCATAACTTAAATTATTTACATGAAGATGTTTATCAGAATGATTAGCAATTTCATGCCCACTATCTGATATTTTCTTTACATATTCTGGGTATTTATCTATCCAGTCTCCTACCATAAAGAATGTAACTTTTACATTACATTTATCTAATATCTCTAATATTTTGTCAATATCATCTGCATTCCATGCACAATTAATTGTTAGAGATATTCTCTTTTGTTCTGTTTGAACACTATATATTGGGGTTAATCTGCTTAGATTAGCTGAAGTCTCCATAGTCTTTACATCTGTGTTTATAAAGAAAAATGAGAGAACAAATAAAATTACGACTGTACTTGCTGCAACTAAATATGAATATATTTTTTGTTTATTGAATATAAAAAACATAAAGTTCCTCCTAAAACAAGTTACTTAATTGTATTCTTGTTCTAGGAGGATTATGATAGAAATTAAATTTTAAATACAAATTGCATTATTAAAACAATCACTACTCCTGGTATTCCCAAAAGTCCTACTATTGCTGCTTTTACCCAAGTTAATGTTATTCCTATTCCAATTAGGCTAAGTCCAAATATTATTACTCCACCAATGATTGAATTAATTAAAACTTTTATTATTATTTTCATTGGTAAAGTTAATATCTTTAAAACTATAAACACTACTAATACTGCAATTATATATGGTATAAACTCCATTACTTACTCTCCTCCTTTCATATGTTTTCTTGTCATTTCTAAAAGATTAAGTTTCGAAAATCCAACTATTTGTGTTTTTGATCTATCTTGCTTCAAATTTTCTTCTAATACTTTGATTATCTCTTTTTTATGTTCATCATCTGTCATATCTATATAGTCAATTATAATAATTCCACCAATATCCCTTAATCTTAGTTGTTTTGCTATTTCAATAGTTGCTTCACTATTTACTTTAAATACTGTTTGCTCTAGATTTTTATTTCCTATATATTTTCCTGAATTTACGTCTATTGCAGTTAAAGCTTCTGTTTTATCTATTGTAATAAATCCACCGCATTTTAGCCATATCTTTCTATGGTTAATTTTTTCTATTTGATCTTCTATATCATATATATTAAATATATCTTCTTTTTCTTTAAGCTCTATTTGTACATTTTCTTTTAGCTTTTCTATTATATCTTTTACTTCATCATAGTACTTTTTATCATTTACTACAATTTTATTAATATCTTTATCTACTAAATCTATTAAAAGCTTTTCTATAAAGCTCTGTCCTTCATAAATTACAACTGGAGCATTTGATGTTTCATCATTTTTAATTTTCTCGATTTTTTCCCACTCTTTAATCAATGTATCTAAGTCTTTCTTTAATTCCTCTTTTTCTTTTTTAATTGCTGATGTTCTAACAATAACACCAAAATTTTTTGGAAGTATTTCATTTATTATTTTAGTTAGTCTTTCTTTTTCTTGTTTGTCTTCTATCTTCTGAGATATTGTCTTTATCTCTGTATTTGGCATTAATACAAAGTATCTACTTGGTAAACTCATATGTGTTGAAACTTTTGCACCTTTCATGTTAGTAGCATCTCTTTTTACTTGTATTAATATCTTATCATTAACTTTAACTAGCTTTTTAATATTCTTTTCTTCGTCTAGCTCCTTATGCTTTACTATATCTACTTTAGGCAAAATATCTTTTAAATGTATAAAAGTATTTCTATCTTCCCCAATATCTATAAAAGCGGCTTGCATTCCTTGTAGGACGTTTTGTACCCTACCTAAATATATTCTTCCTTCTAGTCTCTTCTTTTTATCATTATCTTCATATTTTTCGAGTACATTTCCATTTTCTACAAGTACTATTTGTGCAACATTTCCATCTCTTTTTATAAATATTTCCTTCATTAATTATTCCTCTTTCTATAAATTCAAATAAAACTAGTATATTACTGACATAATGATTACAATTTGCTTCGCAAATTGCACACTGATGCTGTAACAAGCATGGCCTTAACAGACTCAGTAATTAGTTATATTTGTTCATTGCAATATCTATACCATTTTCCAATATCTCTTCTATTGCTTTTGCTGCATTTGCAATTGCTGTATCTATTACTTTTCTTTCTTCTTTATTTATCTTTTCTAGTATAAAATCTTTTAAATCTCTTTGTTTTTCAGGATTTCCGAACACCTATCCTTATTCTATAAAAATCTTTATTACCTAGTTCTTGAACAACTGATTTCATCCCATTATGAGTTCCTGCTCCTCCTGTTTTTCTAAGCTTAATTGATCCTTCTTTTATATCTATATCATCATGAATTATTATAATATTATCACTAGGTATTTTATAAAAATCTCTAAAACTTCTAACTGCTATACCACTTAAGTTCATATATGTTTGAGGCTTAACTATTATTACTTTTTCTCCATTAACAATCCCTTGTCCGTGTAAAGAATTATATTTAGTTTTATTTATATCTATTCCATTATTTCTTGCAAATTCATTTATTGTATCAAACCCAACATTATGCCTTGTATTTGCATATTCTTCTTCTGGATTTCCTAAGCCAACAATTAAGTACACTTTTTTCTCCTTCCTTCTAAAAAGATTTAACATGATAAAAACAGCTTTTTGATTTTTTTCTTGCTATTCCAGGCATATTTTTTACTCTTTTTTTGATTATGCCCCCACTAGATATTATTTTATCATGATTTTGTATTTTTTCAATACTTATTTAGCATTTTATATTAGTTTTATTATATTTTGACTTGTTTAAAACTGTCTACTTTAATTCTTTTTTGTAAGAAAAGTGAACTTCGCCATATGTGCATTTTGCTTTGCAAATATGCACAGACTAAGGAAACTTAACCTTGTTACTTCGGAAATATACTAACTTTGTTAGTATTTTCCTACGTAATAAAAAAACAGGCAGCACTTTATAGTACTACCTCAAAAACAGTGATAAAATGTACTCCCTTTCAGTTTTTTTATTACTCACAAATACATTTTTCTATTTTTATTTTATAGCTTTTGCTAAAGGACAACGGTTTGTTTCTGCATTTTTCTTATATAACCATTAGTTATATAACCTAAGTTTTACAGAATCTACGGGGCGCACCGCCTTGCTAGTATTCCACGTGTTGCCGTCCGAGCGATACATTTTGTATGCACTCACTTCACCGCTGATACACATCGAACACGTCGAAATTCAAATTCGTACCGCTACTGCTAAGTTTCACACAGCGCGAAGCGACTACTTTCTCAACCTTGCCCTATTAATTATTATATATTA
>CANPCK010000030.1 GCA_947572545.1 uncultured Clostridium sp.
CAGATTTTGACTATTCAACAAGGTTAATTTACCTTGGGCAGTGCATATTTGCGAAGCAAAATGCACATGTGGCGAAGCCACTTTTCTTACTATACAAAAATCAAAATATCTTATTCTAAAATTGTTTAAGAGAGTAGGAGTAGAACAAGAGCAATAAAAAGACTCTGATCCTTAACACCTTCACTATACAAAAAGAAAATTAGAGATATAAGTAAAAGATCATCAAAATATAGTTTAATTCCAAAGATTTCAAAAATGGGAGAATCCGAGCAAATATCTCTTGTCTCAGCTGAAGATGCATCTTTATTGCTAGTAGAATTAGACTCGCTGTGATCACATGAATTGGTTCTAGTATCATTGTTTTTAGAATAATTATTATAAGGACTAACAGGTCTTTGCATGTATCTATACCTATTAGGGGAATAATAGCCAAAAGGGCTTCTATAAAAATTAGGTTCCATTATTTTTGTACATCACCACCAGTACTATTAAAGACTTCAAGTACTTTACTCATTCCAAAAAGCTTTATATATTGGTCAATTTTTTCTTTTCTACTATCTTTAAGATAAGGCTTTAAAGATAAAAGGAGATTGGATCTTGGGTCATTGTTGTTATTCATTTTCTCCATTATAGATTTCATTTTAAGAAGAGTTTCAAAATCAATAGAAGGAAAAGAATTATCGGAACTTTCGGAAGAAGCAGACTCCGAAGATGCAGAACCTGAATCATTTGAAGAAAGAGAAGATAAAATATTTTTCATTTCATCTGGAATATTCCCCTCTTTAACCATATTGCTAAATTTTCCAAAAAGCTCGGACATGTCCTCATTACTCATAAATACTCCTCCTTAAAGTGAATTAATAACACTAATATAATTTATTAAGCAAATAGTAAATATATTTTGTTGGAAAGTAAAGATTTGCATATTTCCTAAAAAATATTTACTATTTGTTAGTACAACTTTTGTTATTTATTGAACTTTTTCATAAGTTCATCTTTATCCTTTGCACCAAGCATTTTAGAAGCTTGCTCTAGACCCTTTTCAATATCCTTTTTATCCATTTTAGAAAGCATAGCCATAAGCTTATTCATATCGATATTATTCATATTCATAAAAACCTCCACAAAAATATTTATTAATCTTAAAAGTATGTATACACATATATTATGCAGTAAGTTCAAGAATGTTACAAAAAGTTTTCTAATTAATTTAATATATAAAATTAGAAAATTGAGAAAATTAGATTTTAAGATTAATTGTTACAAATGCTTGTATCCCATAGAAAACAAGCATTTCTGTAATAAAAATGAAATGAAAAAGTAAAGAAAAATTAATACAAAAATGAGTAAAACTAAAATATAGCTTCCGTAAACTATATAAAAGGCTTGAGAATGTAAGCAAAAACATGGTATTGCAAAAAAAGTAAAATAATGTAAAATAATATAAATAATAATATAATATTATGCTAAAATGACATAAAAAGTTTAAAAGGAAAAATTAACATAAAAAATATCACGAAAAGCCTTGAAAAAAAGCGGAAAACCTAGTATAATATTAATTAAAGTCGATAGAATTTAGGAGGGAAATTTCTATGAACAAAAAAATAATTACAAAATTACTTGCAGCAACACTAGCATTTGTACTAACATTTGCTAATGTAATACTACTTGGTGTATATACACAAGAGACTTTAGCAGCAAGTAGTGAACTAGAAACACAAGACACAAATGTAAGTAATGTAAATTTAGAATTTGATGCATATTTTATGCAAGATGGAGCCAAAAAACACACTAAAGATATAGAACTAGATACAAATAGAGATACATTGTATTTATCTATTAAAGTTGCAGAAGGCTATGTGAAAAATGGAGTAGTAAAAATTGAAAATGCAAACTTTAAAATAGTTAAAGATGAAGAACAAGCACTAGAATTTGTTCAAAGTATAAATTCAGAAACAAATACAATAGTGTTAAATAAAATAGAAAAAGGAGAATCAGTAATACTTGAAATTCCAATTCAAATGAATACTGATTCAAATTTTGATGTACAAAATCTTGGAAAATTATCAAATGTAACATTAGATGGTATATATGTAAACACAAAAGCAAAAGAAAAAACATTTTCAAAAACAATAGAAGTAAATGCTAGAATGGTAGCAAAAAATATAACAGCAAACTTAGAAACAAATGTAGTTAAATATGTACCATATTCAATAAATAATGAAAAAGGTATAGTACTTCAAACTTCTATAAAATCAAATATTGTAAATAATATACTACCAGTAAAACAGACAGAAGTTCAAATAGAAATCCCTAAAATAAATGGAGTAGAACCTACAACAGTTGCATTATCAGCAATCTCTACAAAAGCAACAAATGGTGGAAACAAAAAAATATTTGTTCAAAATGAAGATTATACATATGAAAATGGAATAGTTACACTATTAATTAAAAATGAACAAGATATAAATGGAAAGATATCATGGCAAAAACAAAGTCAAGATGAAATATTATTAACACTTGTATATGAGAATGCAGAAGAACAAGTGGCAAATATTAATTTAAAAGCAGATAGTAAAATAACAGTATATAATAATGAAGAAAATATACTAGCAAGCCGAAACGAAGCTATTGCGCTAACTAATAAAGTAGGAGAAATAGTTTCATTTGACATGGAAATAAATACAGATAAATTAGAAAAAGGTGGGCTATTAGTAGCAGAAACAGAAAAAGCTACATACACAGAAAAATGGACAGCAAATATTGGAAACAGAAATATAGTAGACAAAATACTTTTCGAAAATAAAGTAAACTATATAGATGGAAATGGAAATAATTATCCATCACAAACAATATATACAAATACAAAAATATCAAGAGAAAATTTTTTAAGCATGTTAGGACAAGATGGATATATAAAAATTTATGATAAAGCAGGAAGAGAATTAGGAACACTAACAAAAGACAACCTAGAATATAAATATGAAGTAGAAACTTCATATATAATGATAGAAACATCTAAACCACAAACAGAAGGAATAATAGAAATAGAAAATGGTAGAGGAATAAAATCATTAGAATATGACAAAGCACAATTAGAAATGATTAATAATATAAATACAAGAATGACAGGAACAGTACTAAATAATGGGCAAAGAATATTAACAACAGAAAGTGCAAAAGATATAGCATTATTAAAACCAAAAACAGTAGTAGAAGGAACAATTAGTAAAGAGAATTTAGCAACACAAGAAATAAATGAACAAGTAGAAATAAGACTAGTATTAGATACAAGTAATATTTCAAAAAGCTTATATAAAAATCCAAAAATGAAAATAGAATTCCCTTCATATATAACAAACATTTCAGAAGCAAAAATAGGATTATTATATGAAGAAGAATTAAAAATAGCTCAAACATCAATGAACAGAAACGAAAATGGAAATATAGTAATAGAAGTACCAATGATAGGTGAACAAACAGCATTTAATAAAATAGCTACAGCAAAAGGAGCAACAATAGTAATATATGCAAATATAGATGTAGAAGAATTAGCACCAAACTTCACAGAAAATATCAAAGTATCAGTTTCAAATGAAAATGATACTATATATGATGTAGAAGAAAACGGACTAGGAATATTTAATATACCTGTAACATATGCAGCAGATAATGGAATAATAACAAGAAATACAATCTCAGGATATAATGGAGAAAAAGACGAAGTAAAAGCAATAAAATCAGTTAAAACAGCAGAAATAGAAGAAAAATCAGGAGAAAAAACAGGAAAAGTAAAATTAGACATAGTAAATAGTACAAGAAAAAATATAAAAGATGTAAAAATATTAGGAAGAACACCATTTGAAGGAAACAAAACAGTAATAACAAAAACATACTTAAATAGTACATTTACAGCAAATATGGTATCAAGAATATCAGCTACTTATGGAATTAGTAGTGAAAATATAACAGTATACTACTCAAATAATAAAGAAGCAACACAAGACCTAGCAAACAAAGAAAATGGTTGGACAACAGAAGCATCTGATTTATCAGCAGTAAGATCATACATGATAGTATTAAATAACTATCCTATGGCATATGGTTCAAGAATATCATTTGCATATGACATCCTTATACCAGCAAATATTGGAGCAAATGCAGGATCATTTAGTACATTTGCTGTATTCTATACAGAAATGGAAGATGTAATGCCACTTAGTGAAAATACAACAAATACAGTAAGTGAAGAAACAAAATCATCAGAAGCGGCATCAGTTGGACTAACAACTAAAGAATCAGCTCCAATAGTACAAGAGCCAGAAGAAAATGAAACACACACTGCAGCAAAGGAACAAAGAGAACCAGTAACATACACAAAATTTGATAAAAAAGACTTAAGTATAGGAATTACACGTTCTACAACAGCAAGAGGAGAAATTACAGATGCAAATAAAGTTAGAATGGGAGAATTTGTAGACTATACAGTAAAATTAAGAAATAACTCATCAAAAGATACAATGGTATTTGATGTAGTTGTATCAAAACAAAATGGGACATTCTATGGACTATATGTGTGTGGACAAAATATTTATGAAGAAGACTTACATGCTTATGGAGAATTAGAAGATGAAACATTAAAAGAAACAATAACAATAAAACCAGGAGAAAGCTATGAATATAGATATTCTATAATAGCAGGAAAAGAAAATACTTTACAAAGTATAGTATCAATAGAGCAAAATGGAAAAAAATTAGGATTAGAAGAAACTTTGACAAATGCAGTTGAAACAGGAAAGATAAAATTAGAAACAACAACAAACAGAACAGAAGAGACAATAGTATATGCAAATTCTGATACTCAATTAAAAACAGTAGTTACTAATATTAGTGGAGAAGCATTAAAAAATGTCAAAGTAAAAATAAATCTTCCACAAGAATTAGAATATAAAAAAGATACAGAATATGAAGCAGAAAGTGAGTATGACAATTTAGAAGTAAATGGACAAACATTAATATTTACAATAAATGAATTAGCAGCAGGTAAAAAAGCAAACATATATATAGTAGTAAAAGCAAAAGAATTACCAACAAATGTAGAACATATAAATATAAAATTAAATAGTACATCTACAATAGAAGGAATAGAATATATGTCAAATACATATAACAAAGACATACATCAAACAAAAACTTCAGTAGAAGCTAAGCTTACAGGAAGTAGCACATTAACAATGGTAAATCATAGAGACGAAATAATATATACTATAAATATAAAAAATAATGGAAAAGTAGATGAAAGAAATTTAACAGTAGAAGATAATCTACCATTAGGACTTACAATTAAAGAATATACAATAATACATTCAGACGGAAGCAAAGAAACAATAAAAACAAGTGAACAAAATTTACGTATACCAGATTTGGAATTAAAAGCTGGAGAAACAATGACAATACAAATAAAGGTTATAGTAGATGAATCTGTAGCAAAAAGATATGAACTATCAAATTATGCAACAATATCAGGACTTACATTTGATAAATTTAATACAAATACAGTTGTATATGAAATAGACTTCATATATTCACAAGATCCAGTAATACCAAATCCAGATCCAGAACCTACACCAGATCCAGAACCAAATCCAGATCCAAACCCAACACCAGATCCAGAGCCAGATAATCCAACACCAGATCCAAAACCAGAGGACAATAAATACACAATAAGTGGACTTGTTTGGGAAGACAAAGATAAAAATGGACTAAGAGAAAAAGAAGAAAAAACTTTAACAGATATAGAGGTAGTATTAATAAATAGTGAAACATCAAAAGTACTTACAAATACAAAAACAGACCAAAATGGAAAATATGCATTTACAGGTTTAGAAGCTGGCAAATATATAGTAGCATTCAAATATAACGCAACACTATATAAAACAACAACATACCAAAAAACAGGGGCAGATGCAAACTTAAATTCAGATGCAATAGACGGAAATATTAAACTTGATGGAAAAGACACAAAAGTTGCTCTAACAGATACAATAATACTAGACTCAAATAAAGCCAATATAGACTTAGGATTAATAATGGCACATAACTTTGACCTTAGCCTAGAAAAAGTTGTAAACACAGTAATAGCACAAAACAAACAAGGAACCAAGACATATAAATTTGAAAATAACAAATTAGCAAAGGTAGAACTACCAGCAAAACAAATGGTAGGAACAACACTTACAATAGAATACAAAATAATTGTAAAAAATGAAGGAGACGTTTCAGGAACAGTAAGTAGAATCGCAGACTATTTACCAAATGGACTAGAATTTAGTTCAGAAATAAATCCAGAATGGTATCAAGGAACAGATGGAAACCTTTATACAACAGAATTTGCAAATACAGTAATAAAACCAGGAGAAAGTAAAGAAATTACATTAGTACTTACAAAAACAATAAAAGAAGATGCAGCAGATATTGTATACAATACAGCTGAAATTGTACAATGCAGTAACTCTTTAGGACTAGAAGACACAGACTCAACACCAGGAAACAAAGCAGAAAAAGAAGATGACTTAGGAGGAGCAAACCTAATTATAACAATTAAAACAGGAGCTCTAACATATACATTAATAATCTTGGGAATAACTGCAGTAATAGCAGTATTTGCAGGTGGAGTATATATAATAAAAAGAAAAGTTTTAATAACAAAAATATAGAAGGAAAGGAGGTAAAAATAACATGGAAACAAAAAGTAAAATAAAGAGAATATTAACATTAATAATTGCATTTATTACAATACTATTAATACAAACAAATGTTAAAGCAGCAGTTGATTATGGTGATTATGCACATGCAGGTGGAGAGAGTATAGCTCAAAGTGTAGAAGATCTGAAAGCAGGATTAGGACAAAAAACAACTTGGACTAACCACACGGTGCCAGGAAATACTAATGACTATAAATATGGTGTACAAAAATACACATCTCTACAATGTGCAGACTATTCAAGTACAAACTATTCACAAATACCTAAACTATATGGTGTAATTGATATAAATAGAACATTTAATCAAAAAAATAATAATATGTATACTACAGCAGAACTATGGACACCAGGAAGTTCATATACATACAAATCAACAGAGATGGCATATTTATCGTATATTGCATGGGCAAGTGGAGTTGGAAAATATTCTAGCAATCCAACAACATGGAACTCTCATTGGTATTCAGAATACAAAAAAATGGATGCTATATGTGCAGGAAGAGTACATAGCTGGACATCTGAATGGAGAACAGGAGGATCATTAATTAGAAATGCAGCAAATGATGCAAATTATTATGCAAATTTTGTTAAAAATATAGGAGAAGATGGAAAAGTTATCTCAAATGATAAAAATAAAGAAGGACAAAGAGTAAGTGCAGGAGAAGCACAAATAACTTTTGATAAATTTTTAATAGATGAAAATTATAATAAAACGACAGAACAAGGATTAGGACAAGCAATTGGAGTATATGTTACTGCACAAAATGGTGCAACAGCAGGATTCTATGTGAACAAAGAAGGAGTTCATAACAAAACAGGAAGTGGACTTTCTATTAATGGAAAGAAAATAGAAAACATTACAATAGAAGATTTAAAATCACTTAATTGGACAGTTAGTTGGGATGATCCTTCAATAAATGCATCTAATCCAATGGTACAAATTAAAGTAGATACTTCATTTTATTCTTATCATGGAGTAATTGCAATGATGTACCCAGAAACACAAGGAAAAGCACAAGGAAGGGTTTTAACAGGAGGAGAATGTGCTAGATTACAACAAGAAGTTATATTTACATTAGATGGTGGAACTAAGATAATTGTTGAAAAGAAATGGTCAGGATATAAACAAGATCCGAACTTTGTAATGCCAAATTCTATAGACTTCATAATATATGCAAATGTATCAGGAGTAGAAATAGAATATGCAAGAGGAACAGTATATAATAATGGAAGTGACGTTTGGGATCCATATGAACTTGAAATAGAAAGTTTAGAAATGAACGGAGACAAAATAGTTGGATTTAGAGTAGAAGAAGTTGACTTAGGTTTAGGAGAAGGTTGGACAACAATTGTTACAGAAACGAGTCCTAATCATTGGGTAATAGTAAACAATTATAAAAAACAAGCAAAAGTACCATTATTAGAACTTAATAAAGTAAATGAAGTAGGAAGAGAACTAAAAGATGCAAAATTAAAAGTTACAATAGATGATTACTATACAAATTCATTTGCAACAACAACTAAAGACCCAGATATTACAATAACATTTAGTGATGTATTAAGTAGAGACATAAAAATGAGACAAGACTTTGAAGCACAAAATGCAGTAGAACTATTTAATTACTCACGAAACAAAAGAAATGAAGGGCCAGTAGGAGATTTAGCAACTAATGCTGGAAATATATATCTAGACCTAAGAGATATATTATATAACAGACTTATGGCTGATTTACAATCAGATCCAGATTATCAAGAAGATGTAGCACATGCTGCAGCAGCAACTACGCACCCACATGGAACAGATAGCAATGGAAATACAATTTATGATGATTATTGCGGATATATGGGACATTGCGGTATAGCTTGTTGTATAGCAGCAGGAAACAGAGTAGCAGCAGCAGATAAAGCGGTACATGACTATGTTTATGGAGGAACAACATTCACAGTAGGACTATATACAGAAAAAGAGCAAACAAGAGCAGTATCAGAAGAAAAAGCAAAAGATGATGGTAAAAAAACACTTTTCGGTGGAGACACTATTATGGTTGGCAATAAAGTGTATACCTTAGAAGTAGAAATACAAGGAGAAGGTGCAAATAAAACATTTGACCAAAGCTTAAAAGAATATGCAACACTTAATGAAAATGATATAGTAAATATTAATGGATATAACTATAAATATATATTAGAAAGAAAATATGATGAGACTACAGGACAATTAACAGTAACACCAAGATATATACCATATAATATAAGACCAGGAGAAACTGTAAAGAAAGATGACCAAAACTATTTTGTAGAAAATGATTTACATTTAACAAAATTCAGTGATAAATATAATTTGTATAAAAATAATGATGTTATATTAATAGGAACACAGTATTACAAAATGAATATTTCAGGATCTAATGTAAGCTTGACACAAACAAGCCTTACACCAGGAGCAGATTACTATAATAACAGTAATGGTATACTTTATAGGTGGAATCCTATAACTTTACAGTATGTTCCACAAACACCAGAAAGAACACAAATACCACTTGTACATGGCGATGTAATAGTAGATGGAGATAATTCATATAAAGTAACTATAGATTCTAATGGAGTAATGAAAATAGATAAATATACACCAGAAGTAATAGATGAAGATAGAATTGAAACAATTAAACCAAATTATGTATTAGAAGGTGGAAAAAGACAAGACCAAAACCCAGGAGAACTTATAGAAACAGATCCTAATTGTACAATGCAGATGATAAAAGGTATTTCACCTGATGACATGCTAAGAGACTTATATGAGAAAGCAGATGATTATTGCGAAGTACCATATTATCATTCACCATTACATGCAGACTTTGCATTCTCAGTATGGTATATGTATGAAAATTATCAATCAACATGTGTACATCTAAACGATTTAGCAGCAATATACACAACAAAACATGACAATTCATATGATTTATCAAACTTTGATAAAGAAATGCATATAAAACTAGAAGAAGAAGTAGCACCAAGAGATTATTTGAAATGGGCACATGATAATGATAAACATTTATATTTAACATGGCAATTAGGAAAAGTAACAGCATACCACTATGATGCAGATGACAATGATAGTAGGGAATTAGAATATATAAACAAAAAATCAACACAAACTAAATTAGCAGGAGCAATAACAGAATCATGCGAAAATGGAATAGATTGGACACTAGTATCAATAAAAGCATGGGATGCTAAAGTAGAAGACATTATACAATTTACTAAATATGCAGAACTTGCAAATGGAAATTCAAGTACAACAAAACCTATGGATGGTGTAACATTCACAATAAAAATAGAAACACAAGAGAGATTAGATGGAAAAGGTATTGCACAAGGTGGCTTAAAACCTGAAGAATGGACTGTAACAAAAACAACAGATAAGAATGGATATATTGGAATAACTACTAAGGAATTACAAGACAATTTAAAAATAGATGTTATTAGTAGATGGATAGGAACCATTAAAGTAACATATACAGAAGTAGACTTAGGAAAATATACACCATATTATGAGAAATGGTTTACTCCAAGATCTGTTGAATATGAATTTACAGGAAGTGAACATGGGGTATCAAATGCCACAGTAAAAGGTGAAGTAGAAGGACCAGGAGAAGATGCTATAGTAAATAGTACAAATGGATATCATATACTTACAGCTGGATATGACACACCTTCATGGGCACCACAAATGATTATCAAGAAAACAGACATGGCTGGAAACGCACTAGCTGGAGCAGAATTTGATGTAACAATAAGATCAGATAGAGGTGGAAGTGTACAATTAGGAAAATGTATAACAAATAAAGCTGGAGAATTTATGATTTATCCAAGTGACTTAAGAGGACTTGGAATAACAACAATGAATAGGTGGACAGGAGACTTAACACTTATAGCTAGAGAAACAAAAGCACCAGGAAATTATACTAACCTAAATGAAAACAGAGACATAATCGCAACAATACATTTTGAACATGGACAAATAGTTCCAAATGGAACAAGTGTAAATCAAGGAAACCATGTAGAATGGAGTATACATAACACATGGTATGAAGATGAACAAACATGGGAAGGATCATCACCAACATTTGTACTAAGTGTTAAGAATAGTCTTGATAATAACCTAAGAATAAGAAAAGTAGAAGCAAATACTGAAAAACAAGACTATTTAGATGATAAATATCTAGCAGAAGCAGAATTTGATGTAACAATAAAAAACGGAAATAACAGAGAAACAAGAAAAGCAAAACTAGATAGCAAAGGTTACTTTATGCTAAGAGATGACAATGGAGGATATACAATGTCTGTAACAGAATTAGCAGACAGAGTAGCTGGAAGTAATTATGCTAAAGACTTAGGGCAATTTACAGGAACACTAGAGGTTAGCATAAAAGAAACAAAAACACCTTCAGGATATGTTGAAATCAAAGACACAATGACAGTATACTTAGAATATGAACGTGGATATTATCAAGGAGCAAAATACAAAGATAATGTATCAGGAGTTCTATTAGATGTAGGAAAATCAGAAGATAGAACAACAGTTACAATAACAGTTAAAAACACAAAACAAAATTTACAACCTATATATATACAAAAAATAGATGGGGCAACAAATACATCAGTACCAGGAGTAGCATTTGATATAACAATATCAAAAACAGCAATTAGAGAACAAGATTCAATTAAGACAAATACATATACAACAGGAAATGAAGGAATGATAGCGATCGAGACTTCTGAACTAAACAAAATAGGAATAAACAATAACTACTCAGGAGACCTATATGTATTAATAGAAGAAGTAGATAAACAAGATGGATATACAATGCTAGAAGGACCAGTATATGTACATGTAACATACAAAAATGGAAATATAGAAAATGCAACAATACTTAGTGGAGATGGAAATACTACATGGATAGACAAAAATGGTATAGGAATGTTAAAAATAACTGTAAACAATCCATGGGAAATACCAGACATCGAAATAGAAAAGAGAACATTAACAAATGGAGAAATTTTCTTAATAGATGATGCAACATTCTATGTTGAATTAAGTGCAAATGGTAATAGACGTTATAGTAAAGAATCTAAAGTATCAGAATCTGGAAAAATTGTATTTGATAGTGCAACATTGAAAAAAGAACTTGGTGTTGATGGAACATATACAGGAGACATAGAGGTATATATTAGCGAAATTGATGTAAGAGATGATGCAGCAATAGTAGATGAAGCATTTACAATAACACTTACATACAAAAACGGAAGACTAGTTTCAAGTGACATAGAGAACAAGACTCATGCATCAGTTATAACAAGTAATGATGGATCAAAAGTTACAATAACAGTAAATGATAGTATAATAATACCAGAGCACATATTCCTAGGAGGATATGTATGGGAAGAAAAAGCAACAACTAAGGATGGACTAGAAATAGACGGTATATATACTCAAATGAGTGACTCAGAACATACAGACCTAATGCTTACAGGAATTGAAGCAACACTTTATAAAAAAGAAAGTGATGGAACATTAAAATTTGTAGACAATGTAGCTGGAACAAACCCAACACTTACAGATGAAAATGGATACTATGAATTTGAAGTACCAAAGGGACCACAATATGTAGTAAAATTCACATATAATGGCCAAGCATTTGAAGATGCAGCAGTAGATACAAATTCACAAATATATTCAAAAGACTGGTCATCAAAAGGAACAGAAATAAGCAATGGTTTAGAAGCAAGAAATTATATAAATGACTTATATAAAGAAATTGGTTCATACCCAGCAAACTATAAAGTAGGAAACTTTGCATTCAATGGAACAGAAGCACGTGAGCATTTTGCATTAGCAAGTAATGGAGACATATACAATATTTCATATAGAAATACAGAAATAGGAGAAGTGCGTGATAGAGTTGCTATAGAAACAAATAACTACTTAGGAGAACACAAATATATTAACAAAGATAAAGATAGAACAGAAATAAACAAAGCCTATGCTGATATATATAGAAATGTAATTAAAAATTACTATACAGAAAATGGACAACTAACAGATAAAGAAATTTACAACAAATTACAATTCATACATGACTCAAGAATAAGTGCAGTAGCAGGAGACAAGACAGAAAGCTATGAATTAACAACTTTTGCAAATTTAGCTACATACTCTGATACATACAAGTATATCAACTTAGGAATAGTTAAGAGAGATATGGTAGACTTAACACTTATAAAAGATGCATACTCAGCAACAGTATCAATAAACAGAAAAGACACAATATACGATTACAACAAAGACATAGACAAATATACTTTACTAAACTATGAAGAAGACTATAACTATAATACAAAAGCTAATTCAAATGGTTTAGCATACTACAATGCAGGAGAAGATGAAGTAGAACTATATTCAACATACAGAGTAAGAGTAACAAACGAAAAGAATATAAATACTCAACTAACAGAAATAGTAGATTACTTTGACAGTAAATTTGGATATAAAGATGAATATACAACATCTTCAGGAGCAAAAATTAAAGGAATAAGAGCATATAAGCTAGATGCAAAAGGAAATAGAATTGCAGAACTTACAGATAATCTAGATACTTCAAGAAATGGAACAAAAGGAACATCAACAACTGGAAGATATATAGATGCATCAAGAATAGGACTAATTGGTAACCCTTACCTAACAAACAATAAAACAGTAAATCCAGACTATTCAGAATTATTTGTAACATTTGCAGAAGGTAAAGAGCCAAGCCTAAAAATGGGAGAAAGCGTAGAATTCTATATAACAATAAAACTTGGTAAAGGCGAAGAACAAATAGATAGAGAAGGAAGCAAAAAAGCAGCAGAAAACTATTTAATAGCACCTAAATATAATAACAATAAAGACAGAGCTATGGATATACTAAAACAAGCTATAAATGATCCAAAAAATCTTAAAAAAGTAATGGATATCTACAATTATACAGAAATAAATGGATATAAGACTATTGATGAACAGGGAAATCCAAAAGGATACTTTGATGATGATTCAAAACCAGGAACATTTATAGTAAAAGACTTCGAAGATATAATGGATGAATACTATAAAGCATGGGAAACATTACAAAAAAATCCTACTCCAGAAAATAGAGATAAATTCACAAAGATGCTAGATCAAGTAAACAAGATGAGAGAAGACGATACATGGGCAGTAGAATTAGATGTAATGAACAACCTAAATGATAGCCAAAATGAATACTATCATAGAAGTGTAAATGGTAACGTTTGGGAAGCAGTAACAAATGAAGTAAAAACAAGTACAGATCTATATAATGACAAATTACTAACATATATTAAAGAAAAAGGAATTCAAGGAATTGCAGTAGAACTTGTAGAACTTGAACCAGATGGAGACCAAATTGTAAGAGCAAAGACTGTAACAGACAAAGATGGAAAATATGAATTTAGAGGATTTATACCAGGAGACTATACAGTAAGATTTGTGTATGGTGCAGAAAAACGCGAAGGATATGAAGATGAACAAAATAAAGCAATGAACAATACATCAAGAAATGGATATAATGATATAGCTAAAAATAGGGGAGTAAATGGACAATATTATCAATCAACAAAAGCTAATCCAAATACAAATGCAGTAGAGTACTGGTATGCAAAAGAACCTAATACAAGATATTCAGATGCATATGATGAAGTAACAGCAAGAATTGAACAAATAGAATCTCAAACAAATAATGATAAAACAAGAAATAGTGATAATAAGTCTATTACAAATGTAGATAATTCATGGTCTTGGGATTATGAATGGGATGGAGTATTTAATGCACAAACAAGAAGACATATAGACCAAATGGAAGCATATACATCAACAATGCAGTTTGAAGTAGAAAATACAAAAGTTCAGCTTGAAGGAATTATGGATGCACCAGTAAATGCAAGCTTTAAAGCTTATAGATACCAAATCAATAACATAGACTTTGGTTTAACACCAAGAGCAGAAGCAGACCTTAATATTGATAAATATGTATCAAACATTAAAGTATATCTAGCAGATAATACAGACAATGCAAATGGAACATTACAATTAGATGTAGACTTCTTAGCAAATGGAAGTGTACAAAAATATAATAATAATGCATTATTTAACAATATTGTAATTCCAACACCAGGAGAAAATAACACAGCATATAGAGATGGATTACTAGAAGTATTATATGATACACAATTATTAAATGGTGCAACAATAGAAGTAACTTATACAATTACAGTATCAAATGACGGACAAGCAAACACAATAACATATTACTATGATGGAAATGAAATTGCAGCAAATGGTGGTAGAATAACAGAAAAACTATCTCCAATAGCACATAGCTACTATAATGGACATGGAGAAGATCTAAGTAAGTTAACTGTATTTGAAAGTGATAGAAACATAGCAAAAATAAAACTTGATGTTGATAATGAAAAGACATTCGAAGGTATAAAATATAATCCTACAACTGTATTTAATGGAGATTACGGAACAAATACAAGTAAGACAAACACATACAAGAAAACAAATTACACAAAGATAAGTAATGGATCAGAAAAAGAAACAACAAATACAATAATGAAACATAATGTAAAGGACAATAATGCAAGAAAAATTAATAATGATACAAATACATATGGAATAAAAGAGGCAGCAGCAGATAAAGCAGTATTTGTAGATGTAAAAACAAGAGCAACAAACATTGTAGACTATATTGATCCTAACCTAAACTTTACACAAACTAATATGAAAGGTGAAACAATAAACTTAGATTGGGAACTAACAGATGTAAGTAAATTCAATTCGACAAGAGAAGGATACAAAGGCACAGGAGTAGCAACAGATGTAATGACTAAGTACAATAATATTGTAAGAGCAGTAGGAGGAGATACTTATACAAGATATCTATCATATTTAGCAGCAGTTGCAAATGGCGTAGAAGATATGGTATGGACAAGAGATGACACCAATAGACCAAATTACTCTAGCTTATATACACCATTAACAACAAAACATGATGTAGATAAAAAAGAAAGAGAAAATACTGCTACAACAACACTTACATTATCAAAAGTACTACAAACATCAAGTACAGAAACGAACGACTATGAATATTCTAACTTAATAGAATTGACAAGAATGGAAAACTATGCAGGAAAGATAATAGACATAGAAAACTATGACATAACAGGAGAGAACAATCCAGAAACTTCAGAAGTAGGAGACTTAAGTAATGTACCAGAAAATGATGTGACAAAATTAGAACCACCAACAATGGGAACATCTAAGTCAGAAACAATAGTAATTCATGAACCAACAGGATTAAGTATGCAAGATGCACCAAAAGCAAACTTAGGAATAGTATTAATAGTATTAGTAATACTTTCAGGAGGAATTATCCTAATAAAGAAATTTGTACTAACACCTAAGAATGACTAAAAAATAGTTATCCATGAATAAAGAAGAAAGGAATGTGAGAGTAATCACATTCCTTTTTTCTGACAAAATTTAGAACATTAAAATACAAAAATATATACTTCTGAGATTTTTATAAAAACTATTGATATAATTTACATTATATGTTACAATTTAAACATCATTAAAAGTGAGGAGGTGATAAAAATGAGTGGAGAAGAAAGAATATTAGCAGCGATTGGAGAGTTAAAGGTTGGTCAAGAAGCAATGCAAAAAGACATGGAAACAATGAAAGTTCAAATCAGTAGATTAGAAGAAGGCCAAGAAATCATGAAAGGCCAAATCAGTAGATTAGAAGAAGG
>CANPCK010000031.1 GCA_947572545.1 uncultured Clostridium sp.
TTAGGAAAGCAAAATGGTATGTTACTTGGATTTAAGCCAGATTTTGCAGAACTAGAGATAGATGGCGTAAATAGGAAACTAGAAAATATAGTAATTGGAATATACGATAAAAGTATTACTAAAAATCAGGAATATACAGGACTTGTCGGCTTGGATATTTTAGACGAAAGGAGTAACTTAAAAAATGAATATACTAGAAATATTAAAATATAATTTTAATAATATATATTTGAAATATATACAAAAAGGACAAATAGAAGGGGAAGATATATTTTATATTGCAGGAAGTCAAACACTTCCTCCACCTCTTGAAGCGGAGGAAGAAGAAAGACTATTACAAAGATTAAGTAATAAAGATTTAGAAGCAAGACAAACATTAGTTGAGAGAAACTTGAGATTAGTTGTATATATTGCAAAAAAGTTTGAAAATACAGGAATAGGAATAGAAGATCTAATATCAATAGGAACCATACGGACTCATGAAAGCAATAAACACTTTTAATACAGATAAAAAGATAAAACTTGCAACATATGCATCAAGATGTATAGAAAATGAAATATTAATGCATTTAAGAAGAAGTAACAAGATAAAAGGAGAAGTTTCAATAGATGAGCCATTAAATCAAGATGGTGATGGAAATGAACTATTACTATCAGATATACTTCGGAACAGATAATGATGTGACATCAAGAAGGATAGAAGATGAGGTAGATAAATCACTATTAAAAGCATCTATGCAGAAACTAAATAAAAGGGAAAAAGATATAATGGAACTTAGATTTGGCTTTAATACAGGTTATGAAAAAACTCAAAAAGAAGTTGCAGATATGCTTGGAATATCACAGAGTTATATATCAAGATTAGAAAAAAAGATAATACATAAAATGAAAAAAGATATTCTTAGTAAAACAGGATAGAAAAAACAATTCACAGCTTAAATATTTAGCTGTGAATTATTTTTTAATCAATAGTAGTTGAAGTTCTTCCGAGTACCAACAACGTTTTCCTGAAGAGAACGCCAAGTATTGCAACCAATTATTCCGATCAGAAGCAAGCCCACGACTTGTTTGGTATCTCCTTACAGCATTTTCAGTTTTTGAACCAAAAATCCCATCTAATCCACCAGTTGTATAACCTAAAGTATTAAGGTCATCTTGAGCAATTAAAGTATAATTTCCGAACACTTCCACGTTTTATTTGAGGGAAGCCACCGACTACTACATGCAGGATTTAGAGATCTTTTATCGAAATGTACCCAAGTAGGAGTAAGTGACAAAGGTTCAACATAAGACCACACGCCAGAAGCTTTTGCACTATTTCTAAGAGAAGCTCTTTTAGCATTTGTCCAAGTTTGACCAACGTCAAATGCTACACCTGCATAGTGCTGAGACTGGAAACCATGCCCACCTTCCCAAGGTCTTTTAAAAGCAAAACCTACAGGAATTGATTGACCAAAAAGATATCTTTGTGTATTCCAAGCTTGCATTGTACGTTTAGTAGTCCATAAAGTAGGACTTTTACTAGAACCTCTAAATTCACCAACAGTTAAAGTTCTACCAGTATTATATGGCATAGCTTCATTTTCTCCTCTATAATATGTTTCCATACGATTATTATCATTATTATAAACCAAAATTTTTGCCATTATATATCATCCTTTCATAGTTATAATATGAAAGAAATTGAGTTAAAGTGAAGATAATAATTTTTAGATAAAGAGATGCAAGGCTCCTGTTTTTTCAGGAGCCTTGCAGTGGAATTAAAAGAACTATAAATTCAAAGATATATTTATTGAAAAATCCACTAAAGCATGCTATAATAAATCATATATTACTATTTAAAGAATAGTATATATACAGGAGGTAAAAAAATTGAGTAAAGTAATGTGGAAGCCAGGAACGTTTGTATATCCTATACCAGCAGTTATGGTATCATGTGGAGACATGGAAAAATCAAATATAATTACAATAGCATGGACAGGAATTACATGTTCAACACCTGCAAAGGTATATATATCAGTGAGACCAGAAAGATATTCATATGACATAATAAAAGAAAACAAAGAATTTGTCATAAACCTTACAACAAGAGATTTGGCATATGCAACAGACTGGTGTGGAGTTAAATCAGGAAGGGAATTTGACAAATTTAAAGAAATGAAACTTACAAAAGAAAAGGCAAATTTTGTAAAATGCCCAATGATTAAAGAAAGTCCTGTATCAATTGAATGTAAAGTAGATGAAATAAAAGACTTAGGAGGACATCATATGTTTATAGCAGATGTTCTTGCAATAAATGCAGATGAAAAATATATAGATGAAAATGGAGCTTTTGATATATCAAAGTGTGATTTAATAGCATATGCAAATGGTGGATATTATGAACTAGGACAAAAGCTTGGGAAATTTGGATTCTCTGTTCAAAAAAAGAAAAAAAGCTAAAGCAAAAAAAGGTTAAAAGTAATAAAAAAATACTTTTAGCCTTTAAAAAATAAAAAAAAGCTGTACATTTTTTGAAATTTATTTTATAATGAGTAGGTATTTAAAAAAGTAACTAAGAAAAAGTGTTTTTGGAGGAAAAAATGAGAAAGATTAATGAAGAATGTGGTGTTTTTGGAGTTTATTCTAGGGAGGCAGAAGATAATCTAGCATATATGATAGACGTTGGACTTTCAGCACTTCAACATAGAGGAGAAGAAAGCTGTGGAATAGCTATAAATAGGAATGGTCTAATATCATATAGAAAAGACTTAGGATTAGTTTCAAAAGTATTTCCTAAACATGTGTTAGAAGGACTACCAAATGGAAAAATGGGAATAGGACATGTTAGGTATTCTACTACAGGAGAAGCAAGAAAAGAAAATGCACAACCAATGGTAATAAGACATAAAAAAGGAAATTTAGCAGTAGTACATAATGGAAATATAACAAATGCATATGAATTAAGAAAAGAATTAGAAGAAAATGGAGCAATATTCACAACAACAACAGATACAGAAGTTATTTGCCACATTATAGTGCAAGAAAGATTAAAAACAAGATCAATAGAAGAAGCAATCCAAAACACAATGAAACGTTTAAAAGGATCTTATTCATTAATAGTTATGACATCAACTAAACTTTTGGCGGTAAGAGATCCTCAAGGATTTAAACCACTATGTATAGGAAAAACAGAAAACAGAACAGTATTTGCATCAGAGAGTTGTGCTCTAGATTTAATTGGAGCAGAATTAATAAGAGATGTAAACCCTGGAGAAATAGTAGTAATGACAAACAATGAAATGCAATCAATACAAACAAATGAGGGAGAACCGAAGGGGTTATGTGTATTTGAATACATATATTTTGCAAGACCAGACTCAATAATGGATGGAATAAGTGTACATAAATTTAGAGAAGATGCAGGAAGATGTTTAGCAAGACAAGCTCCTGTTGATGCAGATATAGTTGCAGGAGTACCAGATTCTGGATTAGATGCAGCACTTGGATTTTCAAAAGAATCAGGAGTGCACTATGATATGGTATTTACAAAAAGTAAATATATAGGTAGAACATTTATACAAAATGCGCAGGATACTAGAAACGAATTAGTAGGGTTAAAATTAAATCCAATAAGACAAGTAGTAGAAAATAAGAAAATAATATTAGTAGATGATTCAATTGTTAGAGGAACAACAATAAGAAAAATAATAGCAGTATTAAAAAGGGCAGGAGCCAAAGAAGTTCATTTGAGAATATCTTCACCAGCATTCATAGATACTTGTTATTTTGGAACAGATATAGATAATAGAGAATCTCTAATAGCAAATCAGAAAACAGTAGAAGAAATTAAGCAAGCAGTGGGAGCAGATAGTTTGGAATATTTAAGTATAGATAGCTTAAAAGAAATTACAAAAGACTGTAATATAAAAGGACTATGTACAGGATGCTTCACAGGAAAATATCCAGTAGAAGTACCAAAAGAAATAAAGAAAAATAGTTTTGAAGAAATACAATTTTAAAAAAGTAACCCTTGACTATAGATTTTAGTTGAGGGTTATTATTAATATTGCAAGCTTGTTGATAATTTACCCAAAAAAATAAAAATAAATAAAAATTTCATATTAACTATTGCGTTTATTATTTACTTATAGTACAATACAAATATCACTTAAAGTGAATATCAATTGAAAGGAGGGATAATTATGAAAGACGAACAATTTGAAATGCTTATGAAAGAGGTAAAAGAAATTAAAGTGGAGGTAACACAACTTAAAGAAAACGGCAAAAGAATGGATAAAAAGCTAGAAACACTTGGCGATCAATTAAATACTGCAAATATTGCAATATTAGGCATAAATACAGAAATATCAAAGATAAAAGGCAACATAAAAGAAGTGAAAGACAGACAAATACTTATGTATGACCAAATGAGCAAAGTAGTTGTGAATTCGGCAGAAATGCAAAATAAAATCGAAGACAATGAACAAAAGCTAGCAAGAAAAGCAGACATAAAAGAAGTAATAGAACACAACGAAATAATGCAAGATTCTATAAATATTTTATATGCATTATCAAAAGTAAATGACAAACAACATGTGGAGTATGACAAAAAACTAAACATACGTAGAGCTTGAAACTTAATTTCTTAGAAGCAAGAATTCACTTGCAAAAAATGGGGGCAAAGTAGATGCTTTATAAATGGACACAAAAATGTTTATTTATAAGGTATCTACTTTTTTTGATCTTTTTCTTAAATAAAAACAAGTATATTAATATCTTTTGTCGATGAAAAACCATAAAACGTCAAAACTTCCTAAGTTTTGCTATTGGAAAATATTACCAAAAGATGTATAATTTAAAAAACAGTAAGGGGGCAAATATGAATATTAATTATGAAGAAAAGGACAAGCTACTTTTATTTGAAATTACAGAAGAAATAGACCATCATGGGTCAGAAAAAATAAGGAGGCAAGCAGATAATGAAATTGAAAGATATGTTCCTAAAAGAGTTGTATTTGATTTTGATAAGGTTACTTTCATGGACAGTGCGGGGATAGGCATGCTAATTCGGTAGATATAAGGTAGTAAAAATGTTAGGAGGCAGTATAGAGATGATAAATGTAAAACCTAACATAAGGAAAATATTTGAAATGAGTGGAATACCAAAAATAATAAAAATAAGTTAGAAAGAGAGGGGCTTATGAAGGGCAAATACGATAATGAAATGAATTTAGAAATACAAAGTAAATCTTGTAATGAAGCATTTGCAAGAATAACTGTTGCAGCATTTGCAGCACAGCTAGATCCAACAATAGAAGAAATAGCAGATATAAAAACAGCAGTATCTGAAGCGGTAACAAATAGCATAATACACGGATATGAGAATAACGAAGGAATAATTAAGATAAACTGCAAGATAGAAGGAAGAAAAATAATTGTAGAAATATCAGATACAGGAAAAGGAATAGAAAACATTGATATTGCAAAAGAACCATTATATACGACAAAAGCTGATTTAGAAAGATCAGGAATGGGATTTACTATAATGGAAAGTTTTATGGATGAATTAAATATAGAATCAATACTTGGACTTGGAACCAAAGTAACAATGACAAAAGAAATAAAAGAAAATAACTAAGGAGAGAAAAGCCCAAGATGTATGAAAATAATATTAAAAACATAGAAAAAGCCAAAAATGGCGATGAACAAGCAATGACAGAGCTTATAGAAAATAACAAACGGGCTTATTTGGAGCATAGTCAAAAGATTCAGTTCAAGAGGATTTGAGATAGAAGATTTATACCAAATAGGTTGCATGGGATTAATCAAATCTATAAAAAGATTTGATACAAGTTATGATGTTAAACTATCAACTTATGCAGTACCATACATACTAGGAGAGATAAAAAAATTTATACGTGATGATGGAATAATAAAGGTAAGTAGAAGTATTAAAGAATTAAATATGAAAATAAATAAATTAGAAGAAGAACATTTGAGAAAGACAGGGGAAAATATAACACTAAAAGAACTAGAAGAAAAGTTGAAAGTAAGTAAAGAAGATATAATTGTTGCATTAGAAGCAAAAATGCCTGTTGAATCTATTTATAAAGAAGAATACCAAAATGATGATAAAGGAACACAAATAATAGATAAATTTCCAATGGCAGAAAATGAAGAAAATAATATAATAAATAGACTTACAATAAAAGGACTTATCGATAAGTTAGAACCAAAAGAAAGACAAATAATTATTCTTAGATTTTATAAAAATAAAACACAGAGCCAAGTTGGCAAAGCTTTAGGAATATCACAAGTTCAAGTATCTAGAATAGAAAAAAGCATACTCAGCAAAATGCGAACAAACCTAGAAGCAGTTTGAGAAATAATTTGTGTTTTAAAGAAAGGAATAATTAGTAAATATGAAAAAAATAACTCTATATTTTTTATTAATAATAGGTATATGCTTTATTATACCTATATTTTTTACAACGAAATTTAAAACAAAAGAAGTATTTGTAGAAGAAGAAACACCAAAAGAACCATTAGACATAGAAAAATATTCTTATACAGACTTTAACACAATAAAATTATTACATAAAGACGGCAGTGTAGAAGAAGTACGGGCTAGACGAATATATAGCAGAAGTAGTATCAGCAGAAATACCAGCAGATTATGAAATAGAAGCGATAAAAGCACAAAGTGTTGCTGCGAGAACATATACAATATATAGAATAATACACCGGTTCTAAACATGAAAGTGCAGATATTTGTGATGATTATGCTTGTTGCCAAGCGTGGATTTCAAAAGAAGATAGAATTACAAAATGGGGAGAAAATGGAATAGATAAATGGAATAAAATTGTGGAAGCGGTAAACTCTACAATAGGAGAAGTTGCAACATATGAAGGACAAGTGATAAATGCATTCTTTCATTCAAATAGTGGTGGAACAACAGAAACAGCGACAAATGTATGGGGAGGAGGAAACTATCCATATTTACAGCCCGTACAAACAACAGGAGAAGATGCTTATGCACAATACAGTTCAGAATTAACTTTAACTAGAGAAGAATTGTTGAATAAATTGAAAGAAAAATATAATGATATTGAAATTGAGTTTGAAAATGATGAAAGTATAAAAATTTTAGAACATACAGAAGGAGATAGAGTAAAAAATGTGAAATTTGGAAATAAAGAACTTGCACGGAGTGGAAGTAAGAAGCATTTTTGGATTAAAATCAGCAAACTTTGAAATAATAAAAGCAGACACAAATATAACATTTAAAGTTTTAGGAAATGGACATGGAGTTGGAATGAGTCAAACTGGTGCAGACAGTCTTGCAAAACAAGGGAAAACATATCAAGATATTTTAAAACATTTCTATACAGGAATAGAAATTACAAAACTTAATTAAACTTTGTATAAATCTCCAAAGGTTGGAAATAATCATATTAGATACTAAAATTTTAAGAAAGGAATGATTAATAAAATGAGAAGTGATAGAAGAAGAGATAGGAGAATAAAGGGGAATGAAGAAAATACCTTTAGTTTGAAAAATACTATATATATAGTTGGAACTATCTTAGCTTTGGGGATAATTGCATTTTTTATAACAGTAATGGTATATAACAATAGTGTGGATAAGCTATATTCAGACTTAGAAACAAAAGAATTAGGAGAACTAACAGGAAATGGAGAAAGAACAAATGAAACTTCAAATACAATAGAAGAAGCAAGTACTAACTTAGGAAAAACTGTTAATGAGATGGTAAGTGAAAAGAAAGATACAAAAACAACATCAACTGAAAATGAAGAAGTAAAAGAAACTACTACTACTCCAAAAAAACAGGAGACTGAAAAAAAAGAAGAAACAGATACAGTTAAAAGTGAAAATAAAATTACGGAATCAAATGTTGATAAAAAAACAGAGACAACAAAGAAAGAAACAAAGAAAGAAGAAAAAACACTTGCGTTTGCTATGCCAGTTGAAGGAGAAGTACAAAAAGAATATGCAAAAGATAAACTAGTATATTCGGAAACTTTAAAAGAATGGGTAACACATACAGGAATAGATATAAAAGCTGAAAAGACAACAGTTGTAAAAGCTGCAGAAGAGGGAACAGTAATAGCTATAAAAAATGATCCAAGATATGGTACAACAATAATAATAGAACACAGTGATGGATATGAAACAAGATATGCAAATCTTTTAACAGCAGAATTCGTAGCAGTTGGAGAAAAAGTAACAAAAGGACAAACAATTGGAACAATAGGAGATACAGGGGCATTTGAAATATTAGATGAACCACATTTACACTTTGAAGTATTAAAAAATGGAGAATATGAAGATCCAACATCAATAATTAAATAAGTATAAATGTGAAATATTGACAAATGGTAAAAAAAATGTTAACATAAATATAAATCTTAAAGCAAAGGAGGAAATGATCTATGGGTTTCATAGAGGGCTTTGCAACGAGACTGGTCCCAGGTACTGACCCTGATCGGGAAATGCAAGAAGTCTTAAGACTTCTCAACATTACCAGAGCAGGTTCTGCACTGGTAGCCCAATATGCACAAGAGGCCACTAAGAGAGATCCTATGATTGCCGATAAGGTAAGAAAAGGATACCAGAAGTAATCATTTTCGCACATTATCTCAGAGGACTAAATTTGAGATTCAGAGGATCCAGCTTGAAAAATAGCTGGGTCTTTTGATATTAAAGGAACAATTATTAAAGTTTTCTTAAATAGGAGCAAGATATATTGATACTATATTTTTTTTATTCAATAGGAAAAATCAACTTTTTTGTTGATAGCTTGAGGGTTAACAAGCGTAAGCAACAAAAAAATCATTAGAATTCCTATTCAACAAGGTTAAGTTTCCTTAGGCAGTGGATATTTGCGAAGCAAAATGCACATGTGGCGAAGCCACTTTTCTTATGCTAATATAGAAATAATATAAAATTTATACAAAAGTTGTAAAAATAGTTGTAAAAAATTTCTATAATTGATATACTATATATATGATTTTAAGTAATCAATGAAAGGATGGTTATAATTATGGAAAATGAAGGAAATGAAAAATTAGAAGAAATCAATGTTACATCAGATAGTAGTGTAGTAATATCAGAGGAAGTAGTTTCAGTTATTGCAGGAATAGCAGTTTCAGAAGTGCCAGGAGTAGTAGATACAGCAGGGGGATTCGCAGGAGGAATTTCAGAAGTATTAAGTGGAAAGAAAAAATTATCAAAAGGAATAAAAGTAGAAGTAGGAGAAAAAGAAACAAAAATAGATGTAAATATCATAGTAGAATATGGAACAAGGATACCAGATATTGCGTTTGAAATCCAAAGCAAAGTAAAAAAATCTGTAAAAGAAATGACAGGATTAGATGTTTTAGAAGTAAATGTACATGTACAAGGAGTTAAAACACCAGCAGATTTAGAAACAAAGGATAAAGATGAAAACTAAAATATAAAAAGGAAATGAAATTTAAAATGAAGATATTAGATAAAATTATATTAGTACTATTTTCAATATTAATATTAATAATATCAATAGTTATGTTATTATTAATATTTGGAGTAGTAAATTTTGCAACAATAGCAGCACTATATGCAAGAATAATTGCAAGTAACACAATAACAAATATAATACTTGCTGCATTAGCTGTATGCATTATACTTGCAATAAAAGCAATCTTTTTTGGAGGAAGCACAAGTCAAGAGAGCGGAATTAAAGGAGAAGGAATTTTATTACAAAACGAAGCTGGAAAGTTACTTATATCAAAAGACACAATAGAAAACTTAGTAAGTGGAGTTGCAAATGGATTTGAAAATACACAAAGTGTTACAACAAAAGTTATGGTAGACAGTGATAACACATTAAGAGTATTTGTCACATTAATGGTTTTACCAAATACAGTAATAAATGAACTTTCTATGAATTTACAAAAGAGAATAAAAGAAGTTGTAAAAAATGTTACAGATCTAGAAATAAAATCAATAGACATAAAAATTAAGAACATAACAACTCCAGAAGAAAATAAGGGAATTTAAAGGAAGTAAGTTATATGAAAGATTTTAAAAGTTTTATTTATGAATATCGAGGTGCAATAATAGGTGGAATAATAGCAATAATAGTACTTTGTACAGGACTTTTAAAACTAGTACTTGGATTATTAGTTTTAATATGCGGAGTATTTTTAGGAAATTATATTCAACAAAATAAATATGAAGTAAAACAAAAACTAGTAGATTTTATTAATAGATTATAGAAAAGGACAAGTTATATGAACAGAACTAAATCTAGAGAATTAGCATTCAAACTAATATATGAAAAAGAAATACAAAAAGAAATTGAAGAAGAAAACTTAGAAATATTTTTTGAATCTAATGAAATAAAAGAACAAGCTGTAAAAGAATATCTTAAGGATATTCTTTTTGGTGTTTCTAAAAACGAAGAAAGAATTAATGAATTAATAAGTAAAAACTTAAAAGAAAAATGGACATTAGATAGAATTTCAAAAATTAATGTAAGTTTACTTAAAATTGCTATATATGAAATGATATATAATAAATTACCATATAAAATTGCAATAAACGAAGTAATAGAACTTGCAAAAGTATATTCAGATGAACAAGCTAAGTCTTTTATAAATGGAATATTGGCAAGTATTGTGAAGGATGAAAAACTAGACGAAACGGAGTAAAGGTTGAAAAATAATCAGTATAGTGTAACTTAGACTGTAATGAGCAAACTCTAACATTCTTAGCAAATGTTTAAAACCATGCTATTTTTTTTCAACAAATTATTACTTAGAGAAAGGAATGGTCAGTAATAAATGGAAATCACTCCAATAACAGTGACAGAATTAAATCAATATATGAAAAATAAGGTTGCAGAAGATGAATTTTTGCAAAATGTGTATATAAAAGGAGAAATATCAAATTTTAAAAATCATTATACAGGACATATGTATTTTACATTAAAAGACGAAAACTGCTTAATAAAATGTATAATGTTTAAAAGTTATGCAGAAAGAATGAAATTCATGCCAAAAGACGGAATGAAAGTTGTAGTTTTTGGTACAGTGGCAGTATTTGAAAGAGATGGTGTGTATCAAATCTATTGTAAAGCAATGAAAGAAGACGGAATAGGAGACCTTTATACTGCATATAATGAGCTTAAAGAAAAATTGGAAAAAGAAGGACTATTTGATATAAAATACAAAAAAGACATTCCATTTATGCCAAAAAGAATAGGGGTATTAACATCTAAGACAGGAGCAGTTATTAGGGATATTATAAATGTAAGTACAAGAAGAAATCCAAATGTATATATAAGATTGTTACCAGTTCCAGTACAAGGAGAAGGAGCAGGAGAAAAAATAGCTAAAGCAATAGAACTTATGAATGAACAAAACTTAGCAGATGTAATAATAGTAGCAAGAGGAGGAGGGTCGCTTGAAGACCTTTGGCCATTTAATGAAGAAATAGTAGCAAGAGCAATATTTAATTCTGAACTTCCAGTAATTTCTGCAGTAGGTCATGAAACAGACTTTACAATAGCTGATTTTGTTGCTGATTTAAGAGCACCAACACCTTCTGCAGCAGCAGAACTAGCTGTGCCAGAAATCAGTAAAGTAGAAGAAATGATTACAAGCTATCAAAATAGGTACAGATTAGCATTAAAGAAAAAGATAGAATATATGAAATTAAGATATGAAAAATGCATGCAAAGTAGAGTATATAAAGAACCTATGCAAGGGATAAATGAAAAGTATCAAGTCTTAGATATATATATTAAATCAATTATAAATAGTGTAAACCACAAAATAACAGTATCCAGAAAAGACTTTATGAATATGGTAATGAAATTAGATACCCTAAGTCCGTTAAAAACACTTGGAAGAGGATATAGTATAATATCTAAAAATGGAAAAATGATAAAAAGTGTAAAAGACTTAAAAGTAGGAGACAAGGTAGAATTAAAGCTTAGTGATGGAGAGAAGACTGCAGAAATAATTTAGTTTGAAAAATAGACTAATTCTTTTCAAAACTAGTAATTAAAAGGATAATGGAGGATATAATGGAAGAATTAAAATTCGAAAAAGCAATAAAAAAATTAGAAGATATTGCAAAAGAACTAGAAACTGGAGAACTTGGACTAGACGAAAGTGTGAATAAATTTGAAGAGGGAATGAATTTATCTAAAGCTTGTACAAAAATGCTAAATGAAGCAGAGAAAAGAATAAATATATTAATAAATAGTGAAGAGGGAATTATGGAAGAAAGTTTTACACCAGAAGATTAAGTTTGAAAAAGAATGAAATAAAAGGGAGAGAAAATGAACGAACTAGAGGCAATAATAACAAATAAATATATATATATCCCACTTTTAGTATGGTTTTTCATACAATTATTTAAAGTAATATGGGATTTAGTAGAAACAAAGAAATTTAATTTCAAAAGAATATTAGGAGCAGGAGGTATGCCAAGCTCTCATTCAGCAGTAGTAATGTGTCTATCAGTTATGGTAGGGAAAGAATATGGGTTTGGGTCTTCTGTATTTGCATTAGCATTAATATTTGCAATAGTTGTAATGTATGATGCAGCAGGAGTTAGAAGAGCAGCAGGGAAACAAGCAGCACTATTAAATAAAATAGTTGATACACCAGGTCTTTCGCTTCCTCAAGTACAAGAAAGACTTGTAGAAGTATTAGGTCATACTCCAACACAAGTATTTGTAGGAGCAATAATAGGAATAATTGTTGGATTAGTTGTTTAAACTTGACACTAACTTTTAATATATGATAGAATATATTTGTAAAAAAGTAGATTGCTGGCGGATACATGAAATAACATGAGGGCAGTTTACTAAAAGATAATAGCCGACCGCCTGGGCAATTTTACGTTTAGTAAGATTGTCTTTTTTCTATATTGTAGGAATTCTCATAATAAATGAGAAAAGACCCATACAAGATAGTTATGGCAAATTTTACAAATCGTTAATGATTTATCATTTGGGATTTGTTAATTTAGCTTTGTTTTATGGGCTAAAAATTAATGGAGGTATTAAATGAGCGATATTGAAATTGCAAGAAATGCAAAATTAAAAGACATAAGAGAAATAGCAAAAGTTTTAGGTTTAGAGGAAGAAGAAATAGACACTTATGGAAAATATAAGGCAAAAATTACAGAAGGCGCATTTAAGAAAAACGATGACAAATCAAATGGAAAGCTTATACTTGTTACTGCTATAAACCCTACACCACTTGGAGAAGGAAAAACAACAATGTCAATTGGACTAGCAGATGGACTAAGAAAAATAGGGAAGAAATCAATACTTGCATTAAGAGAGCCTTCATTAGGACCAGTGTTTGGAATAAAAGGAGGAGCGACAGGAGGAGGATATGTACAAATAGCACCAATGGAAGATATTAACCTACATTTTACAGGAGACATACATGCAATAACATCAGCAAACAACTTACTTGCAGCAATGATAGATAACCATATATTCTTTGGAAATGAATTAGGATTTAAAAAAGTTTTATGGAAAAGATGTGTAGACTTAAATGATAGACAACTAAGAAAAATAAGATGTGGATTATCACATGAAAAAGGAATGGAAGAAAGAGATGACGGATTTGATATTACAGTAGCATCAGAAATAATGGCAATACTTTGTCTATCTAAAGACATAAAAGATTTAAAAGAAAGAATATCAAAAATAATAGTTGGATATAATGAAAAAGATGAGCCAATAACAGCAAAAGACTTAAAAGCAGAGGGAAGTCTAACAGTACTTTTAAAAGATGCAATAAATCCTAATTTAGTACAAACATTAGAAAATACACCAGCAATAGTGCATGGAGGACCATTTGCAAATATAGCTCATGGATGTAACAGTATAAGAGCAACAAAACTTGGACTAAAACTTGCAGATTATTGTATAACAGAAGCAGGATTTGGTGCAGATCTTGGAGCAGAAAAATTTTTAGATATTAAATGTAGACAAGCAGGGTTAAAACCAGATGCAGTAGTTTGTGTTGCAACAATGAGAGCATTGAAATATCATGGTGGAGCATCAAAAGAAGAAGTACAAGAAGAAAATATGGAAGCACTAGAAAAAGGAATGCATAATCTTTTAAGACATATAGACAATATCAAAAACAAATTTGGACTAAATGTAATAGTTGCAATAAATAGATTTTTAACAGATACAGAAAAGGAAATAGAATTTTTGCAAAATAAATTAAAAGAATATGATATAAATATGAGTTTAGTAGAAGCATGGGCAAAAGGAGGAGAAGGAGCAAAAGATTTAGCAGAAAAAGTAGTAGAATTATGCGAAAAAACAGAAAATTTTAAATATACATATGAACTTGACGAAGAAGTAGCAGAAAAAATAAGAAAAGTGGCTAGAAAAATATATGGTGCAGAAGATGTAGAATTTTCAGAAGAAGCAATAGAAAGTATAAAACAAATAAAAGAGCTAGGATATGGAAACTTACCAGTATGTATTGCAAAAACACAATATTCTTTCTCAGATGATGCTAAAAATTTAGAATGTAAAGAACCATTTAATATACATGTACAAGAAATAATATTGAAAGCAGGAGCAGGATTTATAGTAGTAATCACAGGAAAAATAATGACAATGCCTGGACTACCAAGAATACCAGCAGCTGAAAGCATAGATATTGATGAGAATGGTAATATTGAAGGAATATTTTAGTAAAGATCAAAAAAATCTGGAAATGTTTTTGATTGCATTTAAAGAAATTGAATAAAATAATGGAATATGGAAATAATATCAATAAAAGTGAAAAAATAACTAGAGAGGATGAAAAAGTACATGAAAAAAACTATTATAATTATTATTTCCATATTTTTATTAGTAGCTGGATATTTTTGTTATCTTCAATCAATAACAAATAAAAGTATAGAAACATTATCTAAATTTGGTTCTTCAGGAAATGAAGTAAAACAAATACAACAAAAACTTAAAGAATGGGGATACTATAAAGGAAATGTTGACGGAGTATATGGAAGTAAAACACAACAAGCAGTAAAAAACTTTCAAAAGGCAAATGGATTAAAGGTGGACGGAATTGCAGGAGAAAAGACTCTAGCAGCAATAGGAATATCTTCTTCAGGAGGAGGGTCAGGGTCAAATTCAGGGCAAACTTCAAGCAATTCAACAGACTTAAATTTATTAAGTAGACTTGTATATGGAGAAGCAAGGGGAGAACAGTATATAGGACAAGTTGCAGTTGCAGCAGTTGTATTAAATAGAGTAAGTAGCCCTAATTTTCCGAATACTGTTGCAGGAGTAATATATCAAAGAGGAGCATTTGATGTAGTAAGTGATGGGCAGATAAATTTATCTCCAAATAAAACTGCAAAAAGCGCAGCTCAAGATGCTTTAAATGGTTGGGATCCATCAAATCGGAGCTTTATATTACTTTAATCCCAATACAGCAACAAGTAAATGGATATGGTCAAGAAAGATAACACTTACAATAGGAAGTCATATGTTTTGTATATAAAAAGATGCAAGAAAATGATGTAACTACCAAATAATCAATGAAAAGAGACTATGTATTCATAGTCTCTTTTCATTGCATAGAAAAATACTAGCAAATAAAGCTAGAGTTTTATATTTTATGAATATAATCAAGAATTTCTTTATCAGATATATTTAAAATAGTAATTATATTTTTTAAAGTTTTAATTCTTGTTTCATTCTCATTTTTTTCAATTCGCTGCAATTGTCTAGTACTTATTCCTAACATTTCAGCTAACTGTTCTTGTGTATAATTATTTTTAATTCTATTTTCCTTTATCATATAATACCACCACGACAATTATGTCATAATTATAAAAATATTAACACGCCATAAAATGTCATATTATTTTGTAAAAGTATTGACATTTTATGACATGTTATGATATAAAAACATTAACGACATTTAATGTCATAAAACTCTTTTTATGGTTGGACGCCAGGATAGTTTTGGTTTTGTTTGGTTTTGGCTTTTACTATTTTGGTTTCTAAC
>CANPCK010000032.1 GCA_947572545.1 uncultured Clostridium sp.
TTGTATTTTATCTAATAATGTTGTATAGTTGTAGTCATAGAAAATGAGAATAAGCGGAGTGTGTTGCCACCTTTGACAGCTTAGTGTTTACAAAAAACTCCACAACTTAGTTTGTGAGATTGAATATAGGAGGTGGTTAATATGGTAGAATCAGCATTAATAATTATTACATATCTACTTTTCTACGGATTAGTAGCAATGACTATCATAAATGTTGCCTTGTTAATCATCATCTGTTGGTTACTTCATAGGCAATAAAAAATAAACCATTCTGCTTTTGACGGAGTGAATGGTTTACCTATTTCTTCGGCAACACACTTTGTGTTACTCATTTTCTATTTTTATTATACAGTCATTTTTATATTTTGTCAAATACTCGTTGCTTAATTTTTCTTCTATTTATTTTTTACTTAATGAAGTTATTTAACCTGCCCTATAACTTGTAATTTGTATGTTATCTATCTTCTATAATTTTCTCATTAAATCTTTCTAAAAATTCTTTTGAATTTTTCCAAGTTAAACTTCCATCTTCTTTTGTAAAATTATATCCAGACAGTTCATATAATGCGTAGCTACATATATATTCATATAATCCAGCCTTTTCACTTTTATATATAATAAAATATAGTGGTTTCATAGCAGGAGTTCCAATATTTAATACATTCTTATATTGTACTTTTTTGAAAATTCTTGTCCAACCTTCTTCTAATAATATATTTGGATTTTCTCTTTCTTCTTTTGTTTGTTCTTCAATCATTGATTGAATTTCTGTTGCAATCAATTTTAAAATTTCTTGGTCTACATTTTCAAAAAGCATTTCCTCGTTAACTCCATCAGCTGTAATTTCTTCCCAAGTAATTTCTTTAGGACTATTATTTTCATCATTATTATATTTATCTATTATTTTTAAAATTGTATCTAAATCTTCTTGCGTGATTTTTGCTTGTTTAATTCCTTTTTGTATTTCTTTGCAACTCTCTTTAAGATAATATACTTCATCGTTCATTGTTATTTTGTGAGTATTTATTCCATTACATATTTCTCCATTGTATTCTGAATTTAATAATATATTTTCTATAATTCCTATGTCTTTTATATCTGTAACAGTAATTGTTTGTCCTTCATATTCAATTTCAATAATATCAGCTTTTGGTAATTCATATTTCATAAACCAATTTCCCATTTTTACACCAATATTACTTTCATAAGGCTCTTTTGAAGATACTCCAACATAACGAACTACTTTATATCCTAATCCCCAATAAGTTACTTTATTTCCATCATTACTAACTATTTTTATACAATACTTTGGCTCATGTCCTGTTCCTACTCTACCACTATCTACATAGTTTGTAATAATTCCTGCAATTATGATTACTCCTAAAATTACACCTATCATTATACATATTTTCTTTTTTAGTTCTTCTCTTTTTAAATTCATAAGGTTTATCTCCTTTTTATATTGTAAGTTTGCAGTTAGATATTATACATAAATCCAACTTCACAATAACTCTTTTCTCCAATTTCAATTACTCGTTCTTTGATAATTTTTCCACCCATTTTAGTATAGAACTTTTTAGATGGCTCATTATCCTTTAAGCACCATAATATTATTTTTGACTTACTTTGGCTTTTAAATTCATTAACAACAAATTGAAATAACTTTGTTCCTATTCCATTATATTTTAAATCTGTTTTAACATATAGTGCTGTTATCTCACAATCTATATCTTGCATATTGTGTGTAAATTCATTGCTGTTAGCATATCTACAGAATCCTACAACTTCATTTTCTAGTTCTACTACTACAAATCCATTTTTCTTATAATTACCTTCAAATCTTTTTATTTTTTCATCTTTATTCATAGAATTAAAATAACATCATATATAATCCCTTTATATGCTGTTTTCCATCCATTAACTTGAATATCTGCCTATAAGTCGAGATGACTATACCATTATTTCAAAAAAAGTATATGAAAATAAGTTAAAAAAATAATAAGCCAAAAAAGTATTTTGTAAACCTCCTTTTCAACTTATACTTCTATTCTAATTTTTTCGAAATAAACTTTTGTTTTGCATTTTTCGTTCAAAAAGCTCTATGATATTCTATAAAACTCTATCAGGTTAGTATCTCGTTAGTATCATTTTTTTGTTTTTTGCAACTTTTTTAATCTTCTAAAAGTATTGATTTTAAAGTGTTTTTTAATATTTTATCTAATTGTAAATTATTTTAACATTATATCACAAAAACCTCTTTTTTCAATAGTTTTAGTCAAAAAAGCCCAACTCCTAAGAGTTGAAATAAGATTTTTGTGTTCATCAAAATTTCTATAGTCTTAAAACTAAGTTATATCAAGACTCTCAAAAAGTTTGACGAAAATTGTCTGTGGTGCTGTTGACATAGTTATCTACAACTTTTTCGGCTTTTCAATAACGATTGATACAAATATCAATCAATTATAACACTATATTTAGCTAATTTGATATGGCAATTTTCAAAAGAAATTGATTATATAAAAATCGCATGATATAATTTAAATTATTATATCATATGGAGGTAAGTAATGATGATAAGCATAAAATTTCTAGGCACAGGTACTGTTATGGGTGTACCTATTTGGAACTGTGAATGTGATATATGTAAAAGTACTGATAAAAGAGATAAGAGATATAGAAGTTCCATACTAGTAAAAATTAACAATAAAAATATAGTAATTGATTTTGGACAAGATTTTAGAAATCAACTAATTGAAAATAATATTAAAAAAATAGATTATGCTTTCTTAACTCATGCTCATAGAGATCATTGTGGACGGTGTTGAGAATTTGGCTACAGCAGAAAATGTAATATTTATGACACCTAAAGATGTATTAGAAGAATTTAATCAGTTACAAGGTTCATCAAAAGATTGGCTAAAAACAAGGAATAAAACAATATCAATAGAAAATTTCACCCCATTTTCAATAGATGATATCAATATTGATACAGTAAAACTTGAACATAAAAAAGATTGGGGTGCCGATGTTCCATGTTATGGATATATATTTAGTAATAATAATTTTAAATTTGCATATATGAGCGATTTTAATAAAATTTTAGAAGTAGAAAAATTAAAAGATTGTGATTTAATAGTTTCTGATGGAAATGGACTAAACAATATAGGACATGGTCATGTTGGTATTAATGGTAGTATTGAAATTTATAACCTACTTAAACCTAAAAAAATGATATTAACACATCTTAGTCACATCATGTTACACAACGATGTAATAGAATATGTAAAAAAATATGGAAATATTGATGTTGCATATGATGGTATGGAGATAGAATTGCATAAATAATATTTTGTTTTTTGTTGCTACCCAAATAAAAAGAATATTCTAATTCTTACTCCGTTAAAATAACTCATTGAAATTTCTTTATAGTATAGGACTTTGGCTTTGACATAAGTCCTAACCAAGTAGACTTAAGTTAAGTACACTTTATAAGAACCTGACCCGACTAAACAATCAAAGATTGCAGTCGGGTACCCCAGAACCTTGTTGCTAACGCAATAAAAATTTGTATTTATAGGCAGCTTTAGCAGATATAAAATTATAGTTCTAAAAATAGTGAAATTAAATTTTAGGATGATTTTAGTTATGGTAGAGATAACTTATCACAAAGAAGGAGATTTTTTTGTTCCTGACTTATATTTGGAAATGGAAGATTATGAGAATGATTATATTGTTGGAAAATATGGACATTTAAGATTAGAATATTTAAAAAATAATAAGAAAGCAGAATATATAATAATGTTTATGAATAAGACCTTAAGAAAGCATATTGTAGAAACTGATAAACAAGCTAATAGAAGATTTGTAATACTTATGAAACAAATGCTAGAAAGAAATCCTATTGATGAAAACTTAAAAAATACTGACCCTTTAAAATGGACGTGGATTATGAATAATTATAAACATTGTGTTGAAGAAATTATATTAAAAGAATTTATATTTTGCTAATTAATAAATAGCAGAGTTCAATTGAGCTCTGCCTTTTATATTATTTTTTTATAAAATTCTTAATTTTATTAATTAGTTTTATATACCATTTTTCATTTATTGTAATAGGAAAATTATTGTTTAGATTTCTTTCTATTTGTTTTTTTTCAAAGGTATCTATACTGTATTTTTCTTTTTTCTTTAGTTCTTCTATTTTCTGTTCTTCTATAATTATTTGTTTAAAATAATTTTTTTGTTTATCGTTTAATAAATATTCTATATTTACATAAGTTAAAATTGCTATAGTTTCAGACATTATACTTTGATTCTCTAAAGTTTTTGAAAAATTACTCATTTTTCCATTGTATCTCCTTTACTTATTGTGAGAGAATCTCTAAATTTTGAAATTCCTGATTGCAATACTCCTGGCTGTCGATTGCAAAAATTTCTAGTTACATTTGCAATATGCTGTGGAGTAATTTGAAATTGTTGTTCATATATGTATCCTATTAGTTCGTTTTCAGGAATAGTTCGGCTACATTTTTTCCTTTCGTAAAAAGTTGCATTATGTCCTTTAAAATCTTCATCACTTTTTAACAAATATTGTGGTGGTTCCATTTTAACTATTCTTTTTCGATCCCATGTAAAATCCATATTAAACCATTCCTCATCCAATTTTACTTGGTTCCACATATGCTCGTCTCCACCTATATTTATGCATTCTATTCCACAACAAGCCAATACATTTCTTATAATTTCTGCATATCCAACACATACACACCTTCCATTCAATAAACCACCTACTAAATTTCTAGCATTTTCACTTTCATCACTTTTCGCTTCTTCATTTTTTTCTCTTTTCTCCAATTCATAATCATAAGAAATGTCATTTGCTAATCTTTTTATAATTTGACAGAATATGTATTTTTCTCTATTTGGATTTCCTAGATTAGCTTGCAAATCTAGTCCTTCTACTTTTTCATCAATCTTTCTTCGGCAAGCTTTATACATATCGATTGTATATTTACTATTATCAATTTTAATAAATTCAATTTCTAATACTGATTCTAATTGTTCTAATTGCCCAACGGATAATTCTGATGCATCTTTTATTGTAAGCACTATAGGTATATTACAATTTGTAGTACTAATTATTCTTTCTGCAATCAAAGGGCTTATTGGCAAACTCTGTAAATCATCTAGTTGTAATAATAAATTTATAATATTACCTATCAAATTTTCACTAGTATTTTCCATTACTGTTTCCATATAATCATTATCTTTATGTATTTGACGAAACATTTCTATAAAAATTTCAGGATTATCTTCTTGTACATGTTTTTTTGTTGCACACCATAACGACGATATAAAAAAAGAATCATCAAATTCATCCATTGCAAGAATTTCTGCTAAATATTCTCGTTGTAATTTTTCCGAAATTTTACTCCAAACTCCTTCAAGTATTGCTATATCTTCTTCCATTGCAACTTGTAGTATTTGCTTTTGAGTTTCTTCATCTACAAGCTGTATTAAATCTACATTTTGAAAAAAGATTTGCTTTATTTTATTTTTATCTAAAATCATGTACTTATACTTCTTTCTATAGTTTATATCAATTCTATTTTGATTATATCATTTTTGATATTCTTTATCAATATTCCTTTTTCTAAAAATAAGAAAGAACTTGAACAAGCAAAGAAAAGAATTGTTGAAATTGATAACCTATTTATGAAGATAATATATCTGGAAAGATAACAGATGAAAGATTTAGAAACTTATCATTTAATTATGATAATGAACAAAAAGAACTAAAAACAAAGATAGAACAATTGTCAAAAGAAATCAACAATACTGAAAAGAAAACAACTGATTTAACACAGTTTATATCTAATGTTAAGAAATATACTGAAATAACAGAACTAACACCAGAAATTCTAAATGAACTGATAGAAAAAATATTACTTCATCAAGTAGAAAAAATAATAGGTTAATGTTCTCTGGTAGCTCCTAGAATTTTTCTTTTTTTGCACTTGACAATCTGACCACATTTCTTTGGAAATAATAGGTTCCACTACATTTTCATAATAAGTTGGGTGCTTTGTTCTCTTTCCATGAACAAAATCTCCTTCTCATAACCTTTAAATTTGCAAAAAGTTTCTAATCTTTCTCTTTGTTCTGGAAGACTAAAGCCGTTCGCGAACTTGGTCTTCGGTGGAAACTCTCATATACAATCCATATTTTTTCTTTTCTTCGTTCAATTCTCACTCCTCCAATCTAACAAAACGGACTAACAAATTCTAGTTCTTGCTTAATTATCTTCATTTTTTGCAAAAGAAAAAATCAACCATTTCTGATTGATTTCTATATCTATCTGTTCTATAAAAAGTTCGAACAGATACGTCGTTGGTGCCCAAAGTGGGACTCGAACCCACATGGTTTCCCGCACGATTTTGAGTCGTGTGCGTCTGCCAGTTCCGCCATTCGGGCATTTAGATTAGTATATATAATAACATGTTTTTCATAATTTGTAAAGATTTCTTTGTTAAAATCTGATAATACTTTTCCTATTCAATTAAAAAGCGGGGAAAGGTCACATAAGCCATACCGACTTATTTGCGACCCTCCCCTTTTACCTTATATACTTCCACCTTTCTGAATAATAAGTCCAAATTTCTCTTGAACATTCTGAACGTCCATTTCGACTTGCTTCAATACATTCGCTTTCCTCTTTTTGGAAAACATGTGTACCTGATACTTGATTTCAGCATATGCACTGAAACCAAGTGAAATAGCTGAAAGCAGCCACATCATTCCAATAGCAAACAACGTAATGTCTCTGGCGAATTTTGTGTCAGGAGCACCATATTCATTACAGAGCTCTGCCACTTTAGAGGTACTAATCAATTTGGTAATCCGCTTGGTGAGGTTGTCATACTTTTCGCTACGCCCTTCTCCCCAGTTTTCTACCTTCTGTATTCCATTGATGTAATACCCAGCTCTCCTGGCCTCGTTTTCAACGTTGTGGATCTGCATGCGGAGCACAGTATACTCAATCACGGTGGGAAGGATTGCACTGCTGAGGAGAAATGCAGTAATCAATGCGATCACTGGTGCCAAGTTGACAAATTTCCGAACGATGGTTTTGAAGGTTTTCATAAGAGTACTCTCCTTTCAGATTTACCGAACACGGTATATATAATTAAATTATACCATATTTTTTGACTTTTAGCAAATTTAATTATGTTTACTTTTCTTGTTATCCTATATTTTCTTGTATAGCCTTTATAATACCTTCTACATACCCATGCTGATTATTTAGTATATTTTGCAAATCCGTTTTACTATTTATGTACGCTAATTCAAGTAAGTATGATTCAATTCCAATATTTGAATTACAATATAAATTTGCTCCATATATTTTATTCCTTCCATCTACATATGCTCCTGTTGCTATTCCTCCTGTTTCTCTAAGCATATACAAATATGGTGTTTCTTCTGTAATATTATATGGCTCATATCCTTTCTTTATAGCTTCTTTTGCTGATTCTTCTATGCCTTTTTTAGTAAAAGTTCTAACATATATTCCTTCATCTACTTTATAGTTTACATCTAATTTAGAATATTGTGTATTAGCATATTTTACTATATTATCAGCAAATGCTTTTGCAAATTTTAAATTTATTTTTGTTGGTGCATATATTTCTACTCCTCTTTGTGAATTAGCTTGCTCTATACTATTTAGATGAATAGAAAATACATATTTTGCTTTTGAATCTCCTACTACATTTACTCTTCCATCTTTATCATATACAGTATATACCGAGTAGGCTTCTCCTTCTGTACCATCTCTTGTCATTTTTACTTTTAATCCTAATTTTTTTAGTTCCTCTGTTACTTCTCTTGCAATTTTAATTGTCAAGTCTGACTCTTGATATCCTCCCGATTTAGCTCCACAATCTGATCCGCCATGTCCTGGGTCTATAACAATATCATAAACATCATTAGGAAGTTTACATTTATTTACATTCATATACATATATTCTAATCTTTTTTCTTCTTTATTATGATTTCCAAATTTTATATTTATTTTATTGTTTTTCCCATTTTTTGTAATTGTATAATATTCTATTTCTTTGTTTTCATAATTTGTATTGTCCTTCAAAGTATAATACTTATATGTGTCATTTGAATATTCAATTTTTAAAAGTATATAGTATGTATCTGGAGTTATCTTTTCTAGATCTATTCCTTCATTAATTAATTCTGATGTAGAAAAAACAATCCCACTATCTGTAAGGTTATATTTTAGTTTTATTTCTTTTAAAATCTCCTCTTTTTGTGTTTTAAGCTCTAAAGTAACATTTTTTACATTAGAAGTTTCTATATCCAAATTTCCTTTTATATTTAAATGTGTACCATATACTATATATTCTGAAACTAGCACTTCTTTTTCTTCTATTTCTTGGAATATATCTTTTATTTCTTCTTTTTGAGAAATAGTAGTATAACTTATATATACTACTATTAAAGATATTGCTATAATTAAAAATATCAAACAACTTACTATTACTAACTTCAAAACACTTTTATTTTTGAGATTCATTCTATTCCTCCGCATTTATTACTTCATATTCATATACACATATTATCTTTGTTTCTACCCTTAATTCATCTACTTCTTGGTTTATTCTAAATAGCTTTTGTTTTTTCAATTCTAGATTAAGTTTACTCATATCTACTAATATCTTATCTGATATGTTCATTCCAAGTGGAAGAGTTTGATTATTATTGTTATAATATGCAATATTTGTTAATGCAATCCCCTTTGTTTTTTCATTTAGTTTAATATTATATAAGTTTATCTTATCACATTCTTTTACATCTTCTAATGCATTTTTTGGATTAATGTATAATATATTATAGTCTTTTGTGTTTAAATTCTCTGTACTTGCATAAAATGCATTTAATTTAACCCCAAACTGTGACTTTTCTATTGATTTATCTAAACTAGATATTATTTCATTTATGCTTTCTACATATTGATCATTTTTTGTATTCTTAGTTATATTTAATATCCTAAATTTATTTTTCTTTACTTCTCTATGTTTTGTATTTCCTAAAGTATTTATTTTTGTTTTATCTTCTGTCATTGAACCAAATATATCAAATTCCTCAGATGCAAATAATATCTCTGTTGATAATGCTTCTTTTTTTAATGCATCTATACTAGCTTTAAATTTTTCCTTTTCTCTAATTCTTACAGAATTTATATCTTTTAGCACATTTGTATCTGTCATAAATATACTATCAAGTTCTTCTTCTGTAAATGCTTCTCTATTTATTTTGTCTAATCTCTTTCCAAGTTCTTCTATATCTTCTTCATAATCAAAGGATTTTTCTATTTCCTTTCTAGGTATATTTTCTCCTTCTCCTTCATTTAATCCGAAGTACATTATCTTGGTTTACAAAACTCCAAAATTCAAATATACTTTTTTTATGTCCTTCTATTTCTTCTATATATTTTCTTGCATTATCGTTTTTCTTTGTTAGTCTTTCTATTGCATCCTCTAATGCTTTAATATCCATTTTTGTTTTTTTCAGTTGAGTTTCTATTCTATCTAGTATTTTAGTTATATCTACTAAATCTTCTATTGTATAATATTCTTTTGTATCATAAATTATTTCTTGTGGCTCTTGCTGTTCTATAATCTTTTCTGTCAATTCTCTTTTTTTCTTTATTTTACTATTATCTTTTTTTCCTTTAAAGTAATATCTAATCTTTCCAAAGAAACTTTTTTTACATTCTAGATACAATGATATTTGTTTTTGTCTTATATGATATTCTTCTTCTTTATCTTTATTTATTAGTTTTAATTCTTCTAGTATACTATTTAATTTCACTATTTCTTCATGTAGATTTTCACTTTCTTGTTTGTGTTTCAAAAATTCTTCTTTTATAAATTTTGTAAGACTATCATAATCTATAATTTTAAGGTTACATATAAACTCTAATCCACCATTTTCTGAAATTTTAACTTCGAATTTGTACCTGTTTGGAAATTCCGTTTCTAATATAAACAGAGCTTTTAAAAGTTTATAAAATCTGGTTGATTCTTCACAATTTTTAAGTGATATTTTATATATACTGCTTATTTTTTCATATACTTCTGTACTTCCTACTATTTGAAAACTCATATTGTCTTTTTTATCATATACTTCATATACCAAAGGCCATTCTTTTGTAAATTGCCAAATATATTTTTCTATATCTGCAACTTGTGATTTGGTTAAATACATTTTTGAATAGTCTAAGTAACTTATTGGTACAAATATTTCTTTATCTTTTCCTGTTTTTTGATATTGAATTTTTTCTTTTATTAAATAAAAAAGACATGAATAGTCTAAATCTTCTATTGGGGCTAACATATAATATTGTTTTGTATATTCTGAATAGTATATCTGCCATAAATAATTTTCTTTATATTTTACTTTATATGGTATTTCTTTCTCAAGTTTTTCTTGTTCTTCTTCTATTTTTTTTATCTCATCTATATTCATATTTTGAATCATCTTAAGGAATATAGTGTGTCTCAATATTCCCTCTTCATCTTCTGGTACTAGAAATGAATATAAAGGAGCTGCCATTTCGCATTTTTCTTGTAATGTATTTAGTCTGTTTGCTCTTGTAAGTAATATATTTATCTTACTTATTGAAACATATTTATATACTCTATACTTCTTTTCTTCATAATTTCTTGCTGGTTTTATAGTTATATCTGTTTGTTCAATTAGGCATTTTGGTACTTTATTTAAGTCTAATTTTAAATACTTTAGTTTATCTTCTATATCATTTGTTTTCTTCAACATTTTTCCTCCTATATCACATTTTCTATTCTACTATATTGCTCCTAATAAATCAAGAAAAATATTATTAAATTTAGCTTAAATAGACTAGAGTATATAATAAATTTATTCAGTTCTGCATAGCATAAAAGCAAATACAGAAACTGTTTAATAGTTATGCTCATTATTATTTCTAATAAGACTATCAACATTGAACAGAACAAATTTCATTATATACTCTTATTCTCATATTTAATTTCTTATTTCTTTATATCCATATACTGTTTTTCCAAATATTACTTCATTAACTTTCTTTTGCAACTCTACTATAACAATTGGTGCAAGAGATACCCCTGTGACATATAACCATTGAATAGGACTTAAATTTACTAAATCAAATATTTTAGCAATTGCTGGTATAAATACGATTCCAACTTGCATTATTGCTCCAATAATAAATGCTCCTACTAAATATTTATTATGAAATAGTCCTACCTTAAATATTGATTCTTCACTTCTTATATTAAAACTATGTACTAATTCTATCATACCTAGTGATACAAATGCCATTGTTCTTGCAACATCTAACCCAAAAAGTTTATTTCCAATACTAAATATAAATAATGTTAATACTCCTATCATTGTACCTTCAACTATTATTTTTCCCCATAAACCATCTGAAAAAATTCCTGATTTACTATCTTTTGGTTTTCTATTCATTATATTTTTGTCTTCTGGCTCTAATCCTAAAGCTATTGCTGGTATAGAGTCTGTAACTAAATTTATCCATAATAATTGGATTGCTAATAGTGGTGCATTCATTCCTAATATAAGCCCTAAAAATATTGTTACTATTTCCCCAATATTTGTTGCTATTAAGAAATGCACTGCCTTCCTTATATTTTCATATATTCCCCTTCCTTGTTTTACTGCTTCTACTATTGTTACAAAGTTATCATCTGTTAATATCATGTCTGACGCATTTTTAGCAACATCAGTTCCGATTTAGCCCCATTGATATTCCTATATCTGCATTTTTTAGTGCTGGTGCATCATTTACTCCGATCGCCTGTCATTGCAACTACTTTGCCTGTACTTCTAAATGCTTTTACAATTCTTACTTTGTGTTCTGGCGATACTCTTGCAAATACACTATATTGCATAATGTCTCTTTCCAAAATATTTTGTGGTATTTTATCTAATTCTTGTCCTGTTATTGCAAGTGAATTTGCTCCTAATATCCCTAATTCTCTTGCTATTGCTTTTGCTGTTGCAATATGGTCACCTGTTATCATTACTGTTTTTATTCCTGCATTTTTACAGGTTTTAATTGCTTCTTTTACTCCTTCTCTTGGTGGATCTATCATCCCTATTAATCCTACAAATGTTAACTTGTTTTCTATACTTTCTGAGTCTATATTTTTAGGCAAATCTTCTACATCTGCATATGCAACTCCTAATACTCTTAATGCTTTATCTGCCATATTTGCATTTTGGTTTAAAATATCTTTTTTATCTATTTCTGTTATTCCTTTTATGTCTCCTAATTGATATATTTTTATACATCTATTTAATAATATATCTAATGCTCCTTTTGTAATTATTCTATATTTATTTCCTAGTTTATGTATTGTTGTCATTAATTTTCTATCTGAGTCAAATGGTATTTCATTTATTCTTTCCATATTAGAATATAGTCTTTGCTTACTTATGCCATATTCTAATGCTTTGTTTACTATTGCAACTTCTGTAGGGTCTCCTGTTACTTTCATTTCTGATATTTCACAGTCTGTACACATTGTCCCAAGTTCTAACACAAATGCTGTGTCTCCATAGCTTTCTACTACTTGCATTTTGTTTTGTGTTAATGTTCCTGTTTTGTCTGAACAAATTATACTACTACTTCCAAGTGTTTCAACTGCTGCAAGTTTTCTAATTATCGCATTTTTCTTTGCCATTTTTGTTACTCCAATAGATAGCATTATTGTAACTATTGCTGGTAATCCTTCTGGTATTGCTGCAACTGCAAGTCCTATTGATGTCATAAACATTTCTTTTATTGAGATATTTTTAAATATTCCTATTATAAATATTGAAAAACATATTATTAAACAAACTATTCCTAAAGTTTTTCCCACTTCTTCAAGCTTTTTTTGTATAGGTGTTTGAGGTGCTTCATCTGTTATAATTATTTTTGCAATATTTCCTACTCTAGTTTCCATTCCTATTTTGGTTACAACTGCTTTGGCGTGTCCTCCTGTAACTATTGTTGTTGCAAATGCCATATTTAACATGTCTGCTTCACTTACACTAGATGTTAACTGAATGTCTGCATTTTTTGATGCTGGTACTGTTTCCCCTGTTAATATTGATTCGTCTATTTTTAAATTAAAGCTCTCTATTAGTCTGCAATCTGCTGATACATAGTTTCCGTGCTTCAAGAACTACAATATCTCCTAGTACAACATCTTCTCCTTGTATTATTTCTTGTTTTCCATTTCTTATTACTTTACATACTGGTGCTGACATTTTCTTTAGTGCTTCTAGTGATTTTTCTGCTTTATTTTCTTGAACTAGTCCCATTATTGCATTGAATACAACTATGGCAATTATTATTATAGACTCAATGTAATCTCCTGTTCCGTCTATCTTTGCCATTACTCCTGATATTACTGATGCTATTATCAGTATTATTATCATGAAGTCATTGAATTGCTTAAAAAACTTAATGACTATATTTTCTTTCTTCTTATCTGCTAATTTGTTCTTGCCACATTCTTTTTGTCTCTCTTTTGCTTCTTCTTCTGTTAATCCTGTGTTAAAATTAGTCTTAAGTTTTCTCCTGATTTCTTCTTTTGACATTAAATGTTCCACTGTTTTTCTCTCCTTTTCCTTTGTTTTAGTTAATTATATGTTTGTCCTTATAAATTTATGTATAGTTTTCGTAAAATATTTCGAGAGAAAATATAAAGCAAGTACTCAGGCTCTATTTACTAAATACTTGCTTTATTATATTTTGACTTATTTAGAAGTGTCTACTTTAGTTCACCAACTATAGTTTGGTGCATTCTTCAAATATTCCGATGTATCGCCGATAATACACACCTGTTCCTGTTGCTTCTGAATATGCAACAAATGAAACTGAAGCTATCAATATATAGATCAAATGCGAAGTCATCTGTCCACGATAAATTAGCGCTCCAGGTAAAACTTCATAATTGGAAGCATCATCAGCAGCCAGAATCAGGTAGCCCAAAGTGTATTTACCGAAATGTTGGAACATTCCAAGTTGACAATGATGTACTTGATGCTGATACATATCCACCGAATGATGATGAATTTTTAAAAAACTCATGTATATATAAGGTTTTAGAACTATTTGTAGTTTCAGAAGTAGGATAATATGCAGTAATACTCCTTCTATACACTGCATAATATGTAGATCCTCCTGTAGGAGAAGAAGTAATAGTAGCTGAATTTGTACTATTTGAAACTCCTCTATATGCGGAACCATATTTTCCTTTACTAGATGAAACTTCTGTTGGTACTGTCACAGTAGCTGAAACAATTGACGTTCCTGCAATTGTGTTCGAAGTACATCTTAAGTATGTTGTTCCTGTTGCTGATGCTGTCTTACTTGATTTTGTAAATGATCCTAGTGTGGAATTTCCGTTATAATAAAACGTTGCTGTACTTGTAGACGATTTATACAATATTGCATATGCTGTTGTTCTATTTGACGTTGCTAATGCTGATATACTTGAGTAACTTCTTGTGTTTGTACTTGTTGTTGTTGCAAATCCATATAATGTATATCCACTTACACTTGAGCTAAAGCTAAAGTCTGATGTTGATGTACTACTTGTTCCTAAATAGTCTACCATTGATGTTGTGCTTGTAAACATTTCGTTTCTATATCTTGTATAGTTGCTTGCTGCACTTGTACTTGTTGGATAATATATTCTAACACTTGTGCTGTATACTGCATAGTATGTATTTCCTGCTGTTGGAGAGCTTGTTGTTGACATTGAACTTGTACTGATTGATACTCCTACATATGATGAATTATATTTTCCTACACTATTTTTTACTACTGTTGGTATTGTTACTGTTCCTGCT
>CANPCK010000033.1 GCA_947572545.1 uncultured Clostridium sp.
GTGTAATAATAGGAAGATGTGCAGACTTTATATTAAGAGATAAAGAAAATGTAATAAATATTTTCTTATATAGTAGTGAAGAAAATAAAGTAAAAAGAGCAGTACAATACTATGGTTTGCAAGAAAAAACAGCAGTATCTGAAATTAACAAAATTAATAAATCTAGAGAAAAACACTATAATTATTATACTCAAAGAAATTGGAAAGACTTAAATAACTATGATATAGCAATAAATGTAGATAGCTATGGAACTAAAGAAACAGCAGATATTTTGGCAGAATTTGTTAACAATATATCTAAAGAAACTAAAGGAGCCATAGAATGAGAAGAATTGGAAAAGAAATAAAAAATGTTCAAGTTCTAATAGCAAGATATGTTATGAAGCACATGAAATGTGATAATAATGAAAGATTTAGTAAAATACAAACTGATATAATGGAATATCTTTATATGTCTGAAAAAACTATATGTCAAAAAGATATAGAACAAGAATTTAAGCTAAGAAAATCTACAATTTCAGAAATTCTAAAAAATATGGAAACAAAAGGAATAATAGAAAAAATAGATGTACAAACAGATTTTAGAAAAAAAGAAATAGAACTTACTAATAAAGGAAAGAATATTATTCAAAGTTTAACAGAAGAATTAAGAAAAATGGAAGAACTTATAGGTAAGAATATTAAACAAGAAGATTTAGATGTGTTTTTTAAAGTAACAGAACAAGTAAAAAAGAATTTAGCAGAAGATAATATAGATTAGAGATTGAGGTTAAAATGAGTACTAATATTGATATAAAAGAGTTTATTAAAAATAATGTAAAATGGATAATATTATTTATTTGCTTAATAGGTTTTTTATTAATAGCAGAAGATGTATACGCTAAAGAGATTATGAAAAAAGATATTATAGGTTACTACTTAGTATCAAGATTTTTAATATCAGATTTCGCAACACCTATTGCAAAATTTATTACACACTTTGGAGGAGCAACATGTTTACTTTTATTAACAGCAATTATAGTTATTGTTATAAGAAGTAAAAGAATAGGAATAGCTATTATACTTAATTTGTTAATAGCAACTATTTTAAATTTAGTATTAAAAAATATTTTACAAAGACCAAGACCTAATGAATTTAGAATGATAGATGAAACTGGATATAGTTTTCCGTCAGGACATTCAATGATAAGTATGGCATTTTATGGATTTTTAATATATCTCATATATAAATATGTAAAAAATTATAATGTAAAGGTTGCATTAATTATATTATTAAGCTTTTTAATAACATTAATAGGTATAAGTAGAATATATTTAGGAGTGCATTATACAAGTGATGTACTAGCAGGATTTTTAGTTGCAATTTCATATTTAATATTATATAGTAACATAGTAAAGAATTTTATATTAGAAAGAAAAGTAAATGATGAAAAAGAAAATAGTAAATAGCTTTAAATATGCAATAGAAGGAATAGTAGCAAGTTTTAAATCAGAAAGAAATATGAAAATACATGTATTAATTATGACTCTAGTCATAATTGCAGGGATTTTCTTAAAGATAAATACATTTGAATGGATAATATGTATTATTCTATTTGCAATGGTAATTGGAGCCGAAATGTTTAATACAGCAATTGAAACAGTGGTAGATATTGTAATGCCAGAAAAAAATGAGAAAGCTAAAATTGCAAAAGATGTATCAGCAGGTGTGGTACTTATTTTTGCAATTGCAGCTGCAATAATTGGAATAAGAATATTTTTACCTAAGATATTAGAATATATATATTCTATAAATTAAGTGGAAATTAAAAAATCGTTATTATATAATAATTTTAAAATTTCTAAAAGAAAGGAAAAGTAGCTTATGGAAAAATCAAAAGTATATTTTAGCAAAGAAATAAACCCAGAAAATGTAATTAAAATGTATGAAAAATTAGGAGTAAAATTACCAGGAAAAGTAGCAATAAAATTACATTCTGGAGAGCATGGGAATCAAAACTATTTAAGAGCAGAATTTGTAAAGCCAATGATAGAATACTTAAAAGGTACAGTTGTAGAATGTAATACAGCATATGATGGTGCAAGAAATTCAACTGAGAAACATAAAGAATTAATGAAAGAACACAATTGGACTAAATATTTTGATGTAGATATAATGGATGAAGAAGGACCAGATTTGGTATTAGACATTCCAAATGGTAAAGTTATAAAAGAAAACTATGTAGGAAAGAATTTAAAAAATTATGATTCAATGTTAGTATTATCACATTTCAAAGGACACCCAATGGGAGGATTTGGAGGAGCAATAAAACAATTATCAATAGGAGTATCTTCAAGTGCAGGAAAATCATGGATACATTCAGCTGGTAAAACTTTAAAACAAGAAGAGCTATGGGATAATGTTGCAAAACAAGATGATTTTCTAGAAGCAATGGCAGATGCGGCAGAATCTGTTGTAAAATACTTTGGAGATAAAATTGTATATATTAATATAATGTGTAATCTATCAGTAGATTGTGATTGCTGTGCAGTAGCAGAAGATCCATGCATGAAAGATATTGGGATTTTAGCAAGCACAGATCCAATAGCAATAGATCAAGCATGTGTAGATTTAATATATAATTCAAAAGATCCAGGAAGAGATCATTTTGTACAAAGAATAGAAAGGCAAAATGGAATACACACAATAGAAGCTGCAAATGAGCTTGGATTTGGAACAAGAGAATATGAGTTAATTAGTATAGATTAATATATAAGGAGGAAGAAGTTTGAAAAATAATCAGCATCTTGCGTCGTTAAATTTGACATTAATAATCCTCAACGTGCAAAAAGCACACCTCCAGTTATTAAGTCAAATTTGCCTAGCAATATACTAATTCTTTTCCAAACTTGGTTTGTGCCTTAGAAAGGAATGATATAAAATTATGTTAGAAAAACAAGTAGAAACAACAAAAAACAAAATAGTTTATCAGAAATATTATCAAACAAAAAAGCAAAATATATAATTGGAACCATTTTATTAAGTGGAATAGGTATTGCATTACCTAGAATATTCCACGTTTTAGCAGGAAGCACTGCAGGAAGTACATTTTTACCAATGCATATTACAGTATTAATTGCAGCATTAGTATTCGGAGGAATATCAGCAAGTATAGTAGCAGGAAGTTCAGTTGTTTGTAGTTATCTTTTAACAGGAATGCCAACTACTGAAAGACTTCCATACATGCTTATAGAACTTGTTATATATGCTGTACTATTGAGCTTGTTCAACAAAAAATTCAACTCATATATATCATTAATTGCAACTATAGTTTTAGGTAGAATACTATATGCAGGAGTATTATTTGCAGCAATTAATGTATTTGGATTACAAACTTATGGAATATCTGTAATACAAAGTGTTGTTACAGGAATACCAGGGATTATTATTCAACTAGCAAGTATTCCATTTATAGCAAAGATAATGAATGAAAGGCTAAAATTAAGAAATGACTAATTTAGAAAAAGTAAAAGAAAAACTTTATAATACTAATGCTAGTTTAGTTGTTTTATATTCAAATGGAGAGATAAAAGAATATTATCAAAATAGAATAAAGGATATAAAAGAAATATTAATAGAAAATAAAGATGCTTTAAAAGGAGCAATTATTGCAGACAAAGTAATAGGAAAAGTAGCAGGAAGTATATTGGCAATTGCAGGAGTTAAAGAAATATATGCAGATGTTATGAGTAAATATGCACTTCCAGTATTAGAAAAAAATAATATTAAATTCGAATATAAAAAATTAGTAGAATATATTCAAAATAATGACAAAACTGGAATGTGTCCTATGGAAAATAAATATAGATATGAAGAAGATCTTAATAAGATTTATAATGAAATGCTAAATTAATATATAAAGTAGGTAATGAAAAAATGAAGTGAGTGAACAATGAGGCTTTATTTCAAAATTATCTACTTTTTTTATTTATTAATTTTTTGTGAATATTGTGTGTATTTGCTAGATAATTAGCTATAAATGTGGTATTATTAATAATTAGGAAAAACCAATATAGAGCTTTAAAGAAAGAAGGTACATAGAGTTGTTACAAATAAAAAATGTATATAAAGAATATAAGACAGGAAATTTAATACAAAAGGCATTAGATAATGTGAGTCTAAACCTAAGAGATAATGAATTTGTTGCAATACTTGGACCAAGTGGTTCAGGAAAAACAACACTTTTAAATATCATAGGAGGATTAGACCGCTACGACAAAGGAGATTTAATAATAAATGAAATATCAACAAAAGACTATAAAGATAGAGACTGGGATTCTTATCGTAATCACACAATAGGATTTGTATTTCAAAGTTATAATTTAATTCCACATCAAACTATTTTATCTAATGTAGAATTAGCATTAACAATTTCAGGTGTATCAAAAAGTAAACGTAGAGAAAAAGCAATGAAAGCTTTAGCACAAGTAAATCTTGCAGAACAAGCACATAAAAAACCAAACCAATTATCAGGAGGACAAATGCAAAGAGTTGCTATTGCAAGAGCATTAGTAAACGACCCAGATATACTTCTTGCAGATGAACCAACAGGAGCATTAGACAGCACTACAAGTGTTCAAGTAATGGAATTATTAAAAGAGGTTGCAAAAGACAGATTGGTTGTAATGGTAACACATAATCCAGAATTAGCAGAACAATATGCAACACGTATAGTTAATCTAAGAGATGGTAAAATACGTTCTGATACAGATCCATATATGGTAAAAGAAGAAAAATATAAAAAACCACAACATAAAAACATGGGAAAAACTTCAATGTCATTTTTAACTTCGTTAATTTTAAGTTTTAATAATCTGAAAACTAAAAAAGGAAGAACATTTTTAACATCTTTTGCAGGTTCAATAGGAATTATAGGTATTGCACTCATACTCTCAATATCAAATGGTGTTAATACATATATAAAGTCAGTAGAAGAAGACACTTTGTCAGAGTATCCTGTGCAAATACAAAAATCAGGGATAGACATTAGTTCAATGATATTAGTAGAAAATGATAATGTAAAAAAAGAAGATGATAATGTTAATGTAACAAAAAGAATAATAAGCATGATGTCTAAAATAGGCTCAAATGATTTAGCATCTTTAAAACAATATATAGAAAGCGATGAGTGCAAAATTGGAGATTATTCAAAAGCAATAGAATATAAATATGGAGTAATACCAACAATTTATAAAAATGATACAGAAAACTTAAGACAAGTCAATCCAGATATATCTTTTACAAGTTTGGGTATAGGTTCAGGAATAAGTAGTAGTAGTCTAATGTCTAGTATGATGAGTACAGATATATTTTATCCAATGCCAAGTGATACAAAGTTGTTTGAAGGTCAATATGATATTAAAGCAGGTAAATGGCCAACTAAATATGATGAATGTGTGATAGTCCTTACATCTCAAGGAAATATTGTAGATTTTATGTTATATGTACTAGGGTTAAGAGAATATGGAGAATTAGATAATATAGTAGATAAATTTGCATCAGGAGATAGTGCTAACATCCCAGATTATACGGAAACATATTCATATGAGGATTTAGTAGGAATTACATTCAAATTAATTAATAACTATGATTGTTATGAATATGACGAAGAATTTAAAATTTGGCAAGATAAAACAGAGAATACGGAATATATGAAAAATGTTGTACAAAATGGAGAAGAACTAAAAATAGTAGGAGTAGTACAACCAAAAGAAGGAATAACTGCTGCAATGTTAATGACAGGAATAGGATATACTAATGATTTAACAAACCATATTATTGAAAAATCTGTTAATAGTAGGATAGTACAAGAACAATTACAATCACCAGAAGTCAATGTATTTACTGGGAAAAGATTTGATGCAACTGAGGAAGAAAGTTCTTTTGATATGAATTCTTTAATAGAAGTAGATACAAATGCCATAAAATCAGCTTTTAAAATAAATCAATCAAAGATAAACATAGATTTCAAAAATTTAAATAATTTAGCAAGTATGAACTCATTACCACCAATAGAGATGAATGAGATTTTGAATAATATAGAGTTTTCTATTTCAGAAAAAGATATACAGAATTTAATGACAGATTTGTTAAAAGGATATGAAATTTATATGAAGAAATATCCAGAAGCAGATATTAATAAAATAGGAAAACAATTATCAGATTATTTATCATCAAAAGAGGCAGGAGAATTGTTAAAAAAAGAGATAGAAGCGGCAATTAAAGAGACAGGAAAACTTAATATTACTCAGGAACAAATGCAAAAAATAATGATAAAGGTTTTAAAAGAATATGAAAAATATGTAAAACAAAATAATTTACAAAGCATAAAAGATTTAGACAAATATTTTACAGAGTATATAAACTCAAAAGAAGCAAAGGATATTATAACTGCTAACTTAACTAAAATAATGCAATCACAAAATTTAGACAAACAAATTTCAAAGATTATGCAAAATTATATGGCAAAAGTAATGAATGCAATGAGTAAAAGTTTAGAAAAAGAAATGAGATCATCTATAAATAAGTTAAGTAAATCAATGGCAAATGCAATTAGTATTGATGAAAAAGCATTTGTTGGAGCATTTAAAATGAAAATGAATGAAGAAGAACTGACAGAACTTCTTGCTTCATTTATGACAAAAGAGAAGAATACTTATGAGAATAATTTGAAGAAATTAAATTATGTAGATTTTAAAGAACCTACAGGAATTGATATTTATCCAAGAGATTTTGAAGGAAATGAAGAAATTGCAAGAATTCTTAGTGAATATAATGACAAGATGAAAGAAAAAGGAGAAGAAAACAAAGTTATTTCTTATACAGATATGGTAGGAACTTTAATGAGTTCAGTAACAACAATAGTTGATGTTGTTAGCTATGTACTTATTGCATTTGTTGGAATATCATTAGTTGTTTCATCTATTATGATAGGTGTTATTACTTATATAAGTGTGTTAGAACGTAAAAAGGAGATAGGAATATTGAGAGCAATAGGTGCTTCAAAGCATAATGTAGCACAAGTATTTAATGCAGAAACATTTATTATAGGATTACTTGCAGGATTAATTGGAATAGGTATTACTCTTACGTTATTAATACCTATAAATAAAATTATACAAACAATATCAAATGGTGTAGAAGTAAAAGCAGTATTACCAATTGGAGCAGGAATAATATTAATTATATTAAGCACAGTTTTAACACTAATAGGAGGTATTATCCCTTCAAAAAAAGCTGCAAAAGAAGACCCAGTATTAGCATTAAGGTCAGAATAAAATAGTATTCAATAAAACTTCAATGTTTGTCTTATACAATATAAAAGGTGATAAGAGTGAAAATTTTAATAATAGAAGACGAATATAGTTTAGCAGATGCAATATCAGAAACATTAAAAAAGGAGAACTTTGTAACTCACATAATAACAAATGGAGAAGATGGCGAAAATGAGGCACTAACTAATCTTTATGACTTAATTATATTAGATGTAATGTTACCAAATAAAAACGGATTTGATATACTTAAAAATTTAAGAAATGAAAAAATAGAAACACCAGTTATAATGCTAACAGCAAAATCAGAAATGATAGATAAATTGAATGGACTAGAAAATGGGGCAGATGACTACATTACAAAACCATTTCATATTAAAGAGCTTATAGCTAGAATAAAAGTGATACTTAGAAGAAGGACAAATATAAAAGATACTAATATTTTGACATATATTGATTTAAAACTTGATTTAAGCACAGGCAAAATGAGTTCTAATAATATAGAAATTCCTATAAATGGTAAAGAATTGGACTTGTTAGAAATATTATTATTAAATCAGAAGCAGATAGTTGATAGAGAAATGTTAGCAAACAAAATATGGGGAATAAATAGTGAAGCAGAATATAATAATGTAGAAGTATATATATCTTTTTTAAGAAGAAAATTAAAACTAATTAAATCAAAAGTAAGAATTAAGGCAGTAAGAGGAATAGGATATAAATTGGAGGCTGAAAATGATTAAAAAATTAAGTCAAAGGATATTTCTACTAATTATGGTATCATTATGTATTGTAATATTAGGTATAGTAACTTTATTTGCTTTTCTAAACTATGATAATACAATAAATGCAACAATGGGAATGTTTGACAGATTTATAGAAGGAAAACCAAAAAGAAATTCAGAGGTGAAAGAAGAAGGATATAAATTAAAGCCAGAATTTAATATTGAAGGATTGTATAATGTTTTAGTAGAAAATGAAAATATAGTTCAAAATTCAAATATTCAAAATGATAAAACAATAATTGAATATGCAATTAAAATATCCAAAAGAAAGAGTGAAAAAGGGATAATAGGAAAATATGTTTATAAAGCAAGAAGGATAGATGGAAATAAAGTAAGTATAGTACTAATAGAAAATGAAACTGCTATTTTACATATAAGAACAATGTTTTTATTTTCTGGAATTATATTAATCATTTCATTTGTGATTATTTATATAATAGCTAAAAGATTGTCAAAAATTATAGTGAAACCAGTAGAGGAAAACTTCGAAAAACAAAAACAATTTATATCAGATGCTTCGCATGAATTAAAAACACCTTTAGCAGTAATTGAAGCAAATATTGATGTACTAGAAAATGAAGTCGGTAAAAATAAATGGATAGGTTATGTACAAAATGAAACTAATAGTATGGATAAATTAATAAATGAATTGCTATTACTTACAAAAGTAGAAAACATAGATACCTCAAAAGAATGTAAAAGGTTTAATTTATCAGAAGAAATAGAAATTGTACTTTCTATGTTTGAAAGCATAGCTTTTGAAAATCAAGTAAAGATTATAAGTAATATAAATAAAGACATTGTAATAAATGGTAACAAAGATGATATAGAACATATTGTATCTATATTAATAGACAACGCAATAAAACATACAGAAAAAGAAAAAGCAATAATAGTAGAATTGAAAAAGGGAAAAAGCGAAATTGTGTTAGAAGTTAAGAATGTGGGAGAACCTATCCCAGAAGAGGAAAAAGATAAAATATTTGAGAGGTTTTATCGTATTGATAAATCAAGAAGCAGACAAGAAAAAAGATATGGTTTAGGGCTTGCTATTGCAAAATCAATAATAGAAAAATATAAAGGAAAAATAGAAGTAGATTGCAAAGATAATTTCACAATATTTAAAGTAGTATTTCCTTATTAATATATAGAAAAAAGTACCAGCAAAAAATGTTGGTACTTTTTCAATAATTCTTCAAGGTTTATATATTATATTGTTAATAATCTAGGAGGTATAAAAATGTATATATTAAAAAACAGTATAATTTCAATTATTAGAAATAAAGGAAGAAATATATTAATAGGAATTATTATTTTAGTTATTGCATGTAGTTCGACAGTTACTTTAGCAATAAGAAATACAGCAAATAGACTAGTAAAAAATTATGAAGAAGCACATGATATAATTGCAACTATTTCTTTTGACAGAAAAGGACTTACAGAAAATTTTAAAGGAGGAGAAGATGCAAAAAAGGAAAATATAGAGGCATTTAATAATATAGAGACTTTTACAGTAGAAGATGTGAAAAATTATGGAAATAGTGAGTATTTAAAAGGTTATTATTATAATTATGTAACATCATTAAATAGTGATACTTTAACAAAAGCAACAGATAGCTTTGAATACGAAGTGGAGGATAAGCAAACAACTACAAGTTCAACTAGTACAACAACTGGAGGAAAGAGCAGACCTGAAAAAGGGATGGGAGGAGCTGCTGGTGGAGAAAGACATACTATAACAAATAACAATACAACAACTGTAATAACAAAGACAAAAGAAATATTTCAAAGTTCAAGAAATTTAACAGGAGATTTTGAATTAGATGGATATTCAGCTTATGAAGCTATGACAGAATTTTTAAATGGAACATATATGATAACAGAAGGGGAAATGATAAATAATTTTAGTGAATATGAATGTGTTATAAGTTCAGAACTTGCAACATTAAATGAAATAATGGTTGGAGATAAGATAACTTTTAAAAATCCAAATAATAGTGAAAAAACATATGAATTTACAGTAAAAGGAATTTATATAGACAATTCTAATACAGATGATACAAGAAATATGTATTCACAATCTGCAAATAAGATTATAACTGGATGGGGAGTAATAGAAAAATTAGTAGAGGATGATAGCACACTTACAACAAATGTAACACCTTCTTTTGTAATAAAAGAAAAAGACTTAATTGATAAGTTCCAAGAAGAGGTAAAAGGAAAAGGACTAAACGAATATTACACAGTAAATACAAATTTAGAAGAATTGGAAACAGCAACAAGATCAATAGAAAATGTAAAAACATTTGCAACTACATTTTTGATAATTACATTAGCTATATCTTCAATTGTATTATTTGTAATTAATATGATAAATATTAGAGAAAGAAAATACGAAATAGGAGTATTTAGGACAATAGGAATAAGTAAATTAAAATTAACAATGCAATTTGTCTTAGAACTTTTAGTAGTAAGCATTATTACTTTAATTATTGGGGTAATTTCAGGTGGATATTTGTCAAAACCAATAGGTAACACTCTGTTACAAAATGAAATAGAAAATGCTAAAGTGGAAAAACAAGAAATATCAAATAATTTTGGCAAAGGGTCAATGGATATACAGATACCAGGAAATAAGCAAGTAGAGGAAATAAGTTCAATAGATGCTGTTGTAGATGTTTATGTTGTTCTAGAATTACTTGGAATTGGTATGATTTTGACAGCCATTAGTAGTATAGCTTCTATGATAAGTATTATAAAGTTTAGTCCGCTTACAATATTGAAAGAGAGGTCATAAAGTATGGGAATATTAAAGTTAGAAAATGTTGGGTATAGATATAAAGATGCACCAAAAAATAGTTATGTATTTAAGGATATAAATTATGAATTTGAACAAGGTAAAGTGTATGCAATAAAGGGAAAAAGTGGAAGCGGAAAAACAACTCTATTATCTCTAATAACAGGACTTGAAAGATGTACAGAAGGAAATGTATTATATAATGAGAAGAACTTAAAGAAAATGAACCTAGACATATATAGAAATACAGATATAGGAATTATATTTCAAAGTTATAATTTATTACCAAGATTAACAGCAGTAGAAAATATTGTACTATCAATGGATGTAAGCAAAGTTAAAATTAAGAATAAAAAACAAAAAGCACTTGAATTAATGAAAAGTGTTGGGTTAGAGGAAGAACATAGTAAAAGAAAAATTTTAAAGCTATCAGGTGGAGAACAACAGAGAATAGCAATTGCAAGAAGTTTATCATATAATCCAAAGATAATAATTGCAGATGAGCCAACAGGAAATTTGGATAAAGATACAGAAAATGAAATTTTAAAGATATTCAAAAACTTAGCTAAAAATGAAAACAAATGTATAATAATTGTGACTCATTCGCAAAATGTTTGCGATAATGTAGATACAATATATGAATTAGGAAAATTATAAATAAGTAACAAAGAAGATATAGTGCTTTTCTATATCTTTTTTTGTAATTATATATAGAGAAATGTATTGACAAAAAAATATAATCATATTAGAATGTTATAACAATTCAATAGAAAAGGACATTAGAGAAATGAAAATACAATTATCAGAACACTTTACATATAAAAAATTAATAAAATTTACAATTCCAACAATAATTATGATGATATTTACATCTATATATGGAATAGTAGATGGAATATTTGTATCAAATTGTGTAGGAGCAGATAGCTTTGCAGCAGTAAACTTAATAATGCCAGCATTAATGATATTCGGTTCAATAGGATTTATGATTGGAACAGGTGGAAGCGCATTAGTTTCAAAAACAATAGGAGAAGGAGAAAAAGAAAAGGCAAATAGATACTTTTCAATGTTAATATATTTATTAGTAATTATAGGATTAATACTTACAGTGGTTGGAATATGGCTAGTGAAACCAGCATCTATATTACTTGGAGCAGATGAAACAATGCTTGGAGAATGTATAACATATGGAAAAACATTAACTATTTTTCTAATACCATTTATATTACAAAACGCTTTTCAAAGTTTTTTGATTGTGGAAGAAAAGCCAACCTTTGGATTGATAATTTCCATTGTATCAGGAATTAGTAATATGATTTTAGACTTTTTACTTATATATGTTTTTAAACTTGGAGTATTTGGAGCAGCATTAGCTACACGGTATAAGTCAAGTGCTAGGAGCAATTGTTCCAATAGTATATTTTATATTTGCAAAAGATGGAAACTTAAAACTAATAAAAACAAAATTTGAATTTAAACCAATATTAAAGACATGTACAAATGGTTCATCAGAGATGCTAACAAATTTATCAATATCACTTGTTAATATGTTATTTAATAGGCAACTCATGAAATACATAGGCCCAGATGGAGTTGTAGCATATGGGATTATAATGTATGTAAGTTTTATATTCATTGGAACATATTTAGGCTACTCAACTGGAACAGCACCAATTATAGGATATAATTATGGAGCAAAAAATACAGATGAATTAAAGAACTTACTTAAGAAAAGTTTGAGACTTATTATGGTAGTATCTATATCTTTAACAATTATATCAGAAATAACATCAAAATTACTAGCTTCAATATTTGTAAGCTATGATATTGAACTATTAGAGTTAACAACAATAGCTATAAGGATATTTTCATTATCATATATTATTAGTGGATTTAATATATTCAGTTCATCATTTTTCACAGCATTAAACAATGGGGCAGTTTCAGCAATAATCTCATTTTTGAGGACTTTAGTATTTCAAATAGTCTTGATATTTGTATTACCATTAATATGGGGATTAAACGGAATATGGTTTGCAGAATTATTTGCAGAAATATTGGCGTTAATTGTAAGTGGCATATTTTTGGTTATAAATAAGAAAAAGTATCAGTATGCATAGAGTTTATAAAAGCACTTACTTGATAGTTAATTGATTTTATGATACTATTTAGTTAAAATTATAAGCAAGGAGAAAATATGAGAAAAAGAATAGCTTTAATATTAGCGATTATAGTATTCATACTATCTTTTATATTAAACTGGTATAGTGATCATTTATTTAGTACAATATTTATATTTTATTTTGCTTTATATGTACCAATAATTATGTTGTTTATAATATCATTTGTTTTTGCAATAATTGATTTAGTTAAGAATTATAAAACAATAATTGATTGGATAGCAATAGCGATATTAATTTTTACTATAACTATTATTATGTTTTTTCCTTTTAGAAAAGTAAAGACAAATATAGAATTAACACTATTTGAAAGAAAAAGATTAGAAGTAATAGAATTGATAAAGAATGAAAAATTATATACAGATAGTCTAGGAAATGTATCATTACCAAAAAAGTATAAAATGCTTTCTTCAGATGGAGAAGCATATGTATATCAAAAGGATAAAGATACAGTTGTTTCATTTTGGGTATTTAGAGGAAGGTTTAGTAGTAATGTGGAACTAATATATTCAACAGGAGGAGAGGAACTTATAAAAAAACATTCATATGAAGATGATAAAGTAAGGATTAAGAAATTAAAAGAAAATTGGTATTATGTTGTAACAGAATATTAATATATAGGAAAAACGCAAATTAAAAAAGTTTGCGTTTTTGTTGTATATTATTAAACTTTTTATATATTTTTTACGACATATAAAGTAAAGGAGGTTAAAATGGTTAATCAAGATATCTTAAAATCATTTAATAAGTTATATGATGAAACATATAACGATATTTTAAAGTATATAGTTTGTAAATGTTCTAGTATAGAGGATGTACAAGATATTATTCAAAATGTATATTTGGAAGTGTATAAGAAATTAGCTCACAATAGAGATATTACAACACCATACATAATTGGAATAGCAAATCACAAAGTAAAGGATTATTATAGACTTCATTACAAAAATAAAGTTGTTTCTTTATTTTCAGAGAAAGAAGAAATAGAGGCAATAGACTCTATTCAAGGGGATATAGATATTGAAGAAGCAATTATTACTAAATATGATGCAGAATATGTATGGGAATTTCTAAAAAAGAAAAAGGTAATAGTTTCTAAAATATTTTTCTTATATTTCAAATTAGAATTAACTATAAAAGAAATATCTAAAGAATTAAAATTATCAGAATCTAATGTAAAATATTATCTATATAGAACACTTAAAGAGCTAAATACTTATTTAGAAAGTGAGGATAATTAAAATGGATAGAAAAAAATTAATAAAAGAGATTTTTGACGAAAGATTTGATAAAGAACAAATGTATAATAGCATTATAATGAAAATGGAGAAGGATAAAAAAGCAAAATTAAGAAATAACCTAATAAAATTTGCAACATTACCTATATGTGCAATGCTAATTATAAGTTTTATATTAGTAAGACAAGATACAAGAAAGATTACAAATGAAAATGATAAACCACCAATTGTAGAAAACCAAGAAGTAAGTATTATAATAAATAAAATAGAAATGCTAGGAATG
>CANPCK010000034.1 GCA_947572545.1 uncultured Clostridium sp.
CATGATTATTAAGGTAATTAGTGTGATGCCTTTTTCATGAAGCAATGGGGACGCTTTCTTCGTTTGAAACAACGGGGACGCTCTTTGAGTTTCATTAAAAATGAAACTCAAAGGGCCGTCCCCTTGTTTCAAAGGGCTGCCCTCTCGTTTCAAATTGCTGTCCCCTTGTCTCTCCCTCTGTTTCCTTTGTTTCATTTTTTCTTGTTTTTGGGTATGATTAATAAACCCTAATTTGGGCTTGTTTTGTTTGGTTTGCATTTGTTTTTCTTTCCTTTCTCTAAGGAAGAAGCTCTTTTGAAAAAAACTGCTAATCTTTAATAAGATATTGTTTATTTTTCAAATTTTTTTGGTTTTCCTTTTTTACTTCTCCTTGGTTTAGCTTTGTTTTGTTTGGTTTTGATTTTGAGAGAATATTTTTTTCTATTTGCTAAATACTAAGTATACATAAACTTAATATTTGACTTGAAAAGAACCGTCCTAAACAATTCTTTTTGATTGCCCTTTTCTCTCCTTATGGTTAGAAACCAAAATAGTAAAAGTCAAAACCAAACTAAACAAAAACTACCTTGGTTTCTAGCCATAAAGAGAAAATTACATTTCTATCTTGCAACCTAAAATATAGTTCTCTTTCTTATGTAATAACATTTTTCCTTCTAAATATTATATTTTAAATTATAATATTAGATACTCATAGGATACCTTAAGATAACTTAGGGTTATTATAACATTAACTTTAAGAAACTTCAACCTATTTTGTAAAAATGTTTTAATAAAATAAAAAAGGTGATAAAACATGAATTTAAAAGATGAAAATATTAAAACTACATTAGGTAATAACTTAAAAAAAATTAGATTAAATCAAAAATTAACTCAGGAACAACTAGCAGAAAAAATAAACATTTCCACTCAACTTTTAAAAGATATAGAAGCTGGGAGAAAGCTCGGTAGCTTAAATACATTTGTAAATATCTGTATTGCATTAAATGAAATGCCCAATTCTTTATTGTATGAATTGTTTATTAATAGAATTAAAGATGCTGAAAATTTAACTTCTAAAATAAATATTTTATCTGAACGTGATAAAAAAATTGTTGAAAATTTAATTAATAATATGATAGATTAAAATTTTTTTCATAAGAAAATTGGACGTTAGCGAAATCAAAGATTTCGACGTCCACATGTGCAAAATCGCTTCGCGATTATTGCACTGCCCAAGGTAAATTAACCTTGTTGAATAGTCAAAATCTGCGATTTTTTCCTATTCAATAAGAAAAGTGGCTTCGCCACATGTGCATTTTGCTTCGCAAATATGCACAGACTAAGGAAACTTAACCTTGTTGTTTCAGAAAAATCTGCGATTTTTCCTACACAATAAAAATATAGTAGGATTGACTGCATCTAACCCTACTATATAGTTGTTCTTATAATGTTACTATTCCATGATTTTGTATACTCTTTTGTACATCTATTACTCTTTGATTTTCAGAGCCTTTCCAGTCTAGACTTGGATTGTTCTGTGCTTCTAGATATTGCCCATCTACTAATACATCTAAGTAATTTACTACTTCTTTGTCTTGTAAATCTTGGTCAAATTTATATCCTGACCATGCCCATATATTTTTGTTTGGATATTTTTCTTTAAATGCTTTTGCAAGTTTTGTTGTTCCTTCTATATTGTTTGGATGCATTGGCTCTCCACCGAAGTATTGATAGTCCTTCTACATTTTCATTTTCACATAATTCAAGTACTCTATTTATTGTTTCATCATTAAATTCTTTTCCTCCTTGAAAATTATGTGTTTCTGGGTTAAAACAATTTTTACAATTAAATGCACATCCTTGCATAAAGATTGATACTCTTACTCCTGGTCCATTTGATATATCCATTTTTCTTATTTTATTATATCTCATTTTAATTTGTTCCCCCTTATAATACCAATTTTTCAAAGAATTGGTTAAGTTGTAAAAAGAAGCAAGTATTGCTAGGCGCGTGAAGGAGAGATTCCACGAGGCGTACTGGTGTACGTTGAATGGAATTCGACTGAGCAGCAGCACCGCAAGACGCAGCTTATTTTTGCAACTTTTTATTCGTCGTCTTTATTGTCTAAATGTAGTACTCTTTCTTTTATTTCCTGTGTTCTTCCTTTATTCCAGAAATTACTTCCAATGTATCCACAAGTTCTTCTTGCTACATTTAATGTGTTATGGTCTTTGTTTCCACAGTTTGGGCAGTACCATTCTAAATTATCGTCTATTAATATTTCCCCATCAAATCCACATTTTTGGCAATAGTCTGATTTTGTATTTAGTTCTGCATACATGATATTGTCATATATAAAGTGGATTATTTGAAGTATTGCTTCTAAATTTCCTTGTAAGTTCGGTGTTTCTACATATGATATAGCTCCACCTGGGCTTAATTTTTGGAATTCACTCTCTAATTTTAGTTTTGAGAAAGCATCTATATCTTCAAATACTGGTACATGGTAAGAGTTTGTTATATAGTCTCTGTCTGTTATTCCTTCTACTATTCCAAATCTATCTTTTAGACATTTTGCAAATTTATATGTTGTTGATTCTATTGGTGTTCCATATACACTATAATCTATATCTTCTGCTTCTTTCCATTCTTTACATTTGTCATTTAATTGTTTCATTACTTTTAATGCAAATTCTTTTCCTTCTCCACCATCTGTATGGCTATTTCCTGTCATGTATTTTACACATTCATAAAGTCCTGCATATCCTAAAGATATTGTTGAATATCCATGATGTAATAATTCATGTATTGATTCTCCCTTTTCTAGTCTTGCTAAGGCTCCATGTTGCCAAAGTATAGGTGCAACATCACTTGTTGCTTTTGCTAATCTTTCATGCCTTAATTGTAATGCTTTATGACATAATTCAAGTCTTTCTTCATAGATACTCCAGAATTTATCCATGTCTCCTTTTGAAGATAATGCAATATCAACTAAGTTTATTGTTACAACACCTTGGTTAAATCTTCCATAATATCTTGCTTTTCCTTCAGTATAATTCTTGGCTTTTGCTATATTTCCAAGACTGATTGCTCTATCTGGTGTAAGGAATGAACGGCATCCCATACATGGATAACAATCTCCTTCTCCATTTTCATTTTTCTTTAGTTCTAACATTTTCTTTTCTGAAATGTAATCTGGTACCATTCTTTTAGCTGTACATTTTGCTGCAAGTTCTGTTAAATAGAAATATTTTCTTCCTTTTTTAATGTTATCTTCTTCTAGTACATATAGTAGTTTAGGAAATGCTGGTGTGATATATACTCCTCTTTCATTTTTCATTCCAACTATTCTTTGTTTAAGCATTTCTTCGATTATCATTGCTAATTCTTCTTTATATTCTTTTGTTTCTCCTAAGTATAAACATACACTTAAGAATGGAGATTGTCCATTTGTTGTTGTCATAGAATTTATTTGATACTGAAATGTTTGCACTCCATCTTTTATTTCTTTTGCTAAATCCTCTTTTGCAAATTTTTCACATTCTTCTTCACTTAAGTTTCTATCTTTATATTTTTTTAAATATATATTGTAACTATCTCTTACAAATGGTGCTAAGTGTGTCATTGTTACTGTTGCTCCACCATATTGGCTCGATGTTACTGCTGTTATTATTTGTGTTGCAATTGTCATTGCTGTTAAAAATTTATGTGGTTTTTCTATCATTACTCCATTAATACTTGTTCCATTTTGAAGCATGTCGTCAAGGTTTATTAAGTCACAGTTATGTAATGCATTTTGTGCAAAATAGTCTGCATCATGGAAGTGTATAATTCCTTCATCATGTGCCTTAACTATGTCTTCTGGAAGTAAAAATCTTCTTGTTATATCTGTACTTGTTATTCCTGCTAAATAGTCTCTTTGTGTTGTAACTACTGTTGCATTTTTGTTTGAGTTTTCATTATTCCAGTAGTCACTCTCTCCATCTATTAATTCTTTTATTGATTGATCTGTTGTATTTGCTTTTCTAACTAACTCTCTAGTATATCTATATGTAATATATTTTTTTGCTAATTGATACTTTCCAATTTCCATTAGCTTTTCTTCTATTACGTCTTGTATATCTTCTACTAATATTCTTTTTTTATTTAATTCTTCTATATATCTTATTATTTCCTCTATATCTTCTTTTGAGGCTTTTTCTTTTCTTGATACTTCATTATTTGCTTTGTTTATAGCTGTTCTAATTTTGTCTGAATTGTAGTCTACTATTGTTCCATCTCTCTTTACTATTTTCATTTGATTTCCCCCTGAATTGTTTTTTCTTGTCTTAAATTATATATCACAAAAAAAATAAATCTGTTGCAATTGCAACAGATTTATTTAAAAAATTAACAACTTCAATTACCTCTAGATTCAAAATGATTATTACATTTATATTACAAAAATATTACAAATACTAATGTGATTTTAATGATATTTTTTAAGTCTATCCCAAAAATTGCCTCATTCTAGCACAACTTCTACTTCATATATTCTTCCATTATCCATTAGTCTCACTTGTTTTTCTTCTATTTTTTCTCCATTTACAAAAAATTCTTTTACAGTATTTGTGTCACTTTCATTTGGATTTTTTACAACTATATTATATATACTCGTTTTGTATTCATATCTTATTTTATATTCTTTCCAGTCTTTTGGTATACATGGTTCTATTCTTAGATTTCCCTCTTCAATTTTTAATCCCAATATATATTCTATTCCTGCTTTATAAAACCAACTACTAGAGCCTGTATACCAGGTCCATCCTCCTCTTCCAAGAAGATTAGAGCATCCATATATATCTGCTGCTATAACATAAGGTTCTACTTTGTATCTTAATGCAAGTTCTTCTGTTTTTGAATGTTCTATTGGATTTATCATTCTATAAAAATCGTATGCTTTATTGTTTAGTTTTAACATTGCTGAAGCAATAACTGCCCATACTGCTGCATGTGTATATTGTCCTCCATTTTCTCTTACTCCTGGAAGGTAAGATTTGATATACCCTGGTTCTAATGAACTGTTTTCAAAAGGTGGATCTAATAATTTTATTATTCCTATTTCTTTATTAACTAAATGGTTTTCTAGACTTTCCATTGCTATATATTTTTTGTCATTATCTCCTGCTTTAGAAATAACTGACCAGCTTTGTGCAATACTATCTATTTTACATTCCTCATTGTCTGAACTTCCTAATATCTCTTTTGTATCCATAAATGCTCTTTTGTACCATCTTCCATCCCAACCATTTGTATTTAATGCTCTTTTTAATTCATCTTTTATTCCTTCATATTTTTGTACATATTCTGTTTTGCCTGCCTTTTCACATATTTTATCAAATCTATCTAATATATTGTATAAGAAAAATCCTAGCCATACACTTTCTCCTGTTCCTTTATTTCCGAACTGTACTAAATCCATCATTCCAGTCTCCTGATCCTATTTTAGGCAAGCCGTTTTCTCCAAATTTTAATGATTTTTCTATTGCATTTATACAGTGTTTATATATGCTTTCTTGTTTTTCACTTTCTGTGTATAGATCATATTTTTCGTCTTCATTTTCTGCTAAAGGATTTCCACTTATATATTTTGTTTCTTCTTCTAATATATTATAGTCTCCTGTAAATTCTATATATTCACACACACTATATGGTAGCCATAAAAGGTCATCTGAAAATCTTGTTCTAATACCTCTTTTTGTTTCATCATGCCACCAGTGTTCTACATCTCCTTCTTCAAATTGGTGCTTTGAGTGTTTTATTATTTGTTCTTTTAGTGTGTATGGTTCTGTATATTTTGTAGATAAAGCATCTTGAAGTTGATCTCTAAATCCAAATGCTCCTCCTGATTGATAGTATCCAGTTCTAGCATATAACCTACATACTATTGTTTGATACATTGCCCAACCATTTAACATTATATTCATTGATTCTACTGGTGTTTTGACTTGTATTTTTCTCAAAATATTGTTCCAATAGTCTTTTTCTTTTTTTAGTTCTTCTAGTGTGTTTTGTATATTACTATACTTTTGTACCTTGTTTTCTATTTCTTCTTTTTCGTCTTCTTCTCCAAGCATCAAGCTAAGCTTTTTATCTTCATATGGTTCTAGTTCTATTCCAATTTCTAATGCTATACAACTTCTCGTTCCTAAAGAATTTTCGTGACTTAGTTCTACTTTTTCTAGTCCGAATAGGATTACTTAAATCTCTGTTTCCAACAAATGATATATTATTTCCTGTGTATGACAAAATTTCTTCACTGCTTGATACATATACATTTTTCGATAAATTGTCTCCATAGATATTTTTTGCATATATTATATTGTTTTGTAAATTTATATCTATATATCCATCTGTTTTTGTTTCGTCTTCTCCTAGCACTGGTTTTATATAATATACTAATTTTAAATGTCTTTTTTCTGATGTTGTATTTTTTAGTCTTACTATATTTATTTTCATACTATCTTCTTCTGGTACAAATATTTCTGTTTCTTGTATTATTCCAAGACTTGCATGATAAAATCTAATATATCCAAAGCCTAAAAATGCATAATAGTCATTGTCATCTGGCATTGGCGAAAAATTTAGGCTCCATGTTTTTTGGTAATCCATATCTTTTAGATATATTATTTCTGTTGGAATATCATTTGCTGGTGTATTTGCAAAGCTTGTTATTCTGTTTAGTCTACTGTTTTTACTCCAAGTATATCCTCCCATATTGTTTGTTACGACTGTTCCAAATTTTTTATTGCTTAATATATTACTCCAAGGCATAGGTGGTGATTGATTTTTGTTCATTTTTATTATATATTCCTTTTCGTCTTCAGTAAATCCACCTATTCCATTGAAGTATTTTAATTTGCTAAAGTCAATATTTGGTTTTATTTGTTCAAAATTTGGAATATTTATGCTCCTCAATTTTTCTTGTCCTGGATTTTTTGCTTTTGCTTTATATTCTTCTTCCATTTCTTTTATTGCTTCATATATATTTGATTTATTGGCATTAATTATTATATTTGCTTTCATTTTGAATAAATCTTCATCTTCTATTTCATTTTTATTTAGTAAGAAAATTCCTCCACTTACATTTTGCAAGTACCCTATTTGCATATTTAATATTTCTTGTATTATTTGTTCTTTTACATATTGTTCATATACATTTTTTTCATAATCTAATATTATTAGATCTGTATTTATTCCTTTTATTCTTAGATATTCATGTGCTTTTAACATTTCTTTTACTAGATATACATCATTTAGTGTTTTTGTTAATACTAGCATTATTGGTAAGTCTCCTGATATTCCATATTTCCAAAAATCACTTTGTTTGTATTCTTTTTTAGGTAATTTATCTAAATACACTGATCTCATTGGATTTTGGAATACTATATATGGTATAAGGGTTTGGAATGTATTTAATTCTCTACTACTTAATGATAGATATCTTGCTTCTTCTTCTGCTTTTGCTCTTGATATATTAAATTCTCTATTTACATTTTCTTGTATTCTATAGTATTTCAAGTTTTCTTCTACTTGTTCTAAATTTTCAGATACACTAATTATTAAATTTAATGTTATTTCTTCATTTTCCTTTATTTTTACTTTTCTTTTTAGTGCTACACATGGGTCTGTTACAAGACCTAATTCTTTAGAAAAAGGTACACCATTTTCTATCATTTTATATGCTTTATTGCTGTCTATTTCATATTCTAGTTCTCCATTTTCTTCATTTTCTACAAATAGATTTGTTCCAAGGTATATTTCATTTGTATTTCCTCTTTTATTTCTTTTTACAATTAAGTCTCCATTTTCAAGCATACTGTATTTTAAGAATAAATTATTAAATGCTGGATGTGCTATATCATCTTCCATTCTTGATAATACTGGTTCGAATATTGATATAACTTCTAGATTTTCTTCTTTATTAGAGTTGTTTTTTATTTTAATGCTTCTTATTTCAACTCCTGGATTTTCAGAAGCAATTATACTATTTTCAGTTTCTATATTGTCTTTTACTTTTATTAGTTTTGCTTTATCTTCTGCAAATATTACTTCATATTTTCCTTTATTTTCATCTTTGTAATCAAAGTTTGCTTTCCATGTCTTATTGTTCCTTACATTTCTTATATAGAAAAATATTCCGCTGTGGAATGTCTTTTGTTTCTTTATATTTATTTACAAGTATATCTTTATATTTACTAAATCCTTCGCCTTTATCATTTATACATATTCTATAATCTTCGTTTGCTATAACTGCTCCTTTTCTTAAGTTGTCATTTATTTTTGTATATGAGTTTTCTACATAGTTATCAAATCCTGAATATTTTATTTTTGTAGTTTTTTCTTTCTTTTCTTTGGTTATTAGCATATTTCTTGGCATTCTTTCTTGAAGTAAAATATCTATTGCTCGTATTTCTGGATTTTTCATAAATCTTTTTTGTAAAATATTGTCGTTTATAAGATTATTTATAGATAGCAAAATTAGTGCTTGGTGATGTGCCATATATGTTTCTACAACTGCTTTCTTTTTCCCTACTGGAAGCCTTGATGGTGTATAGTCTATTGATTCATAAAATCCATATTTGCCATACATTCCTTCTGTTTCTAATCTTTTTAAATTTTGTAGTACTTCTTTTGGATAGTCTGTTATAGCAAGTATTGTTCCATAGCTTGATACTACCATTTCATCTGCTAGTCCTCTTTTTAGTCCTAGCCATGGTACTCCAAATGCTTTATACTGGTAATTTGAGTTTAGGTCTTTTAAATTAAATGCTGCTTCTGATATTCCCCAAGGTATTCCGAAGCTTATTTGCATATTTTTGTTGACTCATTACCATGAATTTGCATGATTCGTCTAGCAAACTTCCTTTATATTTTTTTATATTTATATTTGGCATTAGATATTCAAATGCTGTTCCTGACCATGATATAAGTCCTTTATATTTTTCTAATTTTGTAAGTGTTCTACTTAAATTGTTCCAATGTTTTGCTTCTATATCTTTTTTAGCTATTGCGATTAAACTTGCTTGTCTTGCTTCTGATGCAAGTAGATCATAATATGTGTCTGTTAATTTATTTTCTTCTATATTATATCCTATTGATAAAAGCCTATTTTCTGTGCTGTATAAATATGAAAAGTCTGTGTCTTGTATGATTTTTTCTACTATATCTATTAGTACTTTTATTCTGTCTTTATATTGTGTGTGCTTTTTTTGTTCTAAATATTCTTTTAATGTATATAAATATCCTACAAAGTTTCCGCTATCTACTGTTGATACATATCTTGGTATTAATGGTTTTAATGTTTTTGTGTTATACCAATTATATAAATGACCATTCCATTTATCCAATTTTTGAATTGTTTCTACTACATTTTCTAACATTGTTATTGCTTTGTCTAGTTCTATAAATTTTAAATCATAGGCTGAAACTATTGTGAGTAATCCTAATCCTATATTTGTTGAAGATGTCCTTGGAACTAATTTTTCTCTTCTACTTTCTTGATAATTATCTGGTGGAAGAAAGTTATTTTCTTTATTCATGTACTCTGAAAAATATTCCCATGTGTCTTTAGCAACTTTTTTAATATATTCTTGCTCGTCCTTATTTAATTTGTCTATACTTTTTTCTTCTTCTTTTGGTTTACTTATATTCCACATTACTGTTGGAGTCATTATCCACCCTATTGAAATTAGTAGAATAATCCAGTTTGATAAATTTGAATTTTTTAAAGTTATACATACTATTATTCCTACTATTCCTGATATTACATTTGGTAACATCGTTATATAGCTGGTTTTTAAATCTTTTTTATTTGTTTTTTCTGCTTCTTCTGCTGTTGTCCATTCTAAGAGATGCTTTTTTGATATTTTCATTCTATAAATTGTTTTAATTATTGCAACCATTGACATGTATGCTTTATTTGGAAGTGTAAATATTGATATTAATCCTCTATATATACTTGATGATAGTCCGTCTATTTTATGTGTAAATTTCTTTTGTGTTTTTATATTTTCTTTTCTGAATATTATATAATTTAATATATCTAAAACAGCTGATATTACTATACTTATAAGGGTAATTGTTACAAATGGTGCTATTTTTAAATTGAAGAATATTTTTAATATGATTAAAAATATTAAATTTAAAGTTGCAAATATTTCTACTGTGCTTCTTCTTAGGTTATCTAAAATTTTGTATTTAGATAATTTGTTTAGATCTTTTGAGTTAAGCCATGGTATTATTTGCCAGTCTCCTCTTATCCACCTAGATGCTCTTGTCATATATGAATTGTATCCACTAGGATAACCATCAAGTAGCATAATGTCTGAACTTAACCCACATCTTAAATAACACCCTTCTAGTAAATCATGGCTAAGTACAGTATTTTCTGGTATTTTGTCTTTCATTACCTCATAAAAAACTTCTAAGTCATATATTCCTTTTCCTGTATAAATTCCTTCTCCGAAATTATCCTGATATATATCTGATATTGCATTTGTATATGGATCTACTCCTCCGATCTCCTGCAAATATTTCTGTAAATTTACTTTGCATACTTACTTCTAGTTCTATTCCAATTCTTGGTTGGATTAACCCATGTCCGTTTGTGACAATATTTTTTTCTTTGTCTATTTCTGGCTTATTTAATGGATGTGCCATTGTTTCTATTAGTTCTATTCCTGAGTTTAAAGTAAGGTTTGTATCTGCATCTAATGTTATTATATATTTAATTTCTAATTCTTCTTTTTTATTTTTTTCTTTATATTCTTCTATTGTGTTTACTATAAATGTACTAGTTTTTTTAACTTTCGTTTCTTTTATTTTTTCTTTCATTAAGTAATTATTTAATTCTGTAAGCAATCCTCTTTTTCTTTCCCAGCCTAAATAGCTTTGTTCTTTTTCATTCCATACTCTTTTTCTATAAATAAAGTTAAATATTGGTATTCCGATCTTTTGGATATTTTTTGTTTAACTTTTCTATTTCTTGTTTTCCTATTTTCTTTATTTCATCATCTTTTTTTTCGGTTTCTTTGCTACTACATGTACAATCTCCGAAGTATAGTAAAATACATATTTTCTGATTTATTTGCTAGATAAAATACTTCTAGTGTTTCTACAAGTTCTTTTACTTTTTCTCCGGCTATCTACTATTGTAGGAATTACCACCATTGTCCTATTTTCTTTTGTTATCCCCTTACTTAAATCCATTTTTGGTATATATTTAGGTTTTACAATTTTTCCTAAAATGTTTTCTATTATTTTGATTACTATTTCTGTTATTGGTATAAATACTAAAACTGCTTGAATTACACCAAATAATATGCTTTGTGTTATATTACTAAAGCATATTCCGATTAAAATGGCTAAAACAGCTGATATTACATTTACAAGTAAAATATATATTTCTACTTTTTGCTTTGTGTCTGTGTTTTTATTCTTTAATCCAAGACTATGATAAAGCTCTTGTTTTCCTTTGTCTATCAAATAGTAACCAATATGTCCTTTTTTTATATCTTCTTTTTCTAAACTTGCTAATTCTATTACTTTTTTAGCAACATATATTTCTGATATTTTGGTTTTTTTAGCTATTTCTTTTACTTTATTTCTATAATAGTCTTTTGTTTTATAGTCCATATTTTCATAAATTCTACTTGGATCTTGTTTTAGTATTTCCTCTACTCCATTTATTTTTTCGAATATTTCAAGAAAGTTCATTCTCTGCAGAGCATGTATGCTTTTTATGCTGTTTCCAATTGATACTTTTTTTAATGCTATATCAAAATGCTCTTTTTTTATGACTTCTTGTAAAGTTAATCCTTGCTTATTTATTTCTTCCTCTAATATGTTTACATATGGAACACCTTTTTTTCCATATTTTTTTAATTTATATGACATATATTCTATAAATGTATATTTGTTTTCACTATATGTTTGTATTGTTTTTGCATATTCATATGATGAGGTTTTAAATTTTAATTCATCTTTTGATTTATTTTCTACTAACCTTTCTATTATGCTTTCTACTTTTATTTTTTGCATTTGAGATGCATTTATTTTCATACATACATCTTTTATTCTTTCTATTAATGCTATTTTAAAAAATAAATTTATATCCCATATTTCTTCCATATTTAATGTTTTTTTGTTTTGATAACTTATCAAATATTCTTCCAAATCTTTTGATTTGAAATTTCCATCTGTAAAGCTTATAATTTCCTCTGCAAGTACATAACTTCTGGCATATCCTTTATATTTTCCTTCTGATATTCCTACAAAACCCAAATATTTTTTTAATGGAAGATTTTTTCTTACTTCTTTTACTGTTTCCTCTATAATATAATAGTTATCTAAAAGCCATTCTCCTGCTGGATGTACATTTACTCCAAGTTTTAAGTGTGCATTTAACATTTCATAAGTTTTTGTTATATATTCAAAGTTTTTTTCCATTTCTGGTATTGGATATGTTTCTTTGTCTGATTTTGCTTTTAGTGTATGGTCTGATGCTATATTTTCCAAATATTTTTTTAGTTGTTCTTTGTCTAATGCAATTCCTTTTATTTCTGTAAATTTCAATTTGTTCGCCTCTCTTTTTAGTTTTTAAGTTAGTATTTCCAATGCTGGCATTTTTTATGCAGTTTGAAAATTTTGTCATTTTATGGTATTATGTGATCATACAAATTATGTACAGAGGATTAAAATGGCTTTTATTGAATTTAAAAAATATAAAATTAGTGAAAAAAAACGGATTAATTGATTATATTAAATTTTGTTAGATTTTTAATTACTTTCATCTTCCCTTTTGCATTTTCTTCATATTCCCCTACTTTAAATTATCTAGGACATAGTGATCTTACATATATAGTCCCTATTGTTGCTATTATTATTTGGATTATTAGAGTTTGGAAGTTCGAATCTAATAAATATAGAAGTATTGGAAATTAACTATATATTTTAAATTGGAGTCCCCCAGCTATGCTGGGGGACTCCTTTCTTTAAGGTTTTTAACTTTTCCTTTTCAGGGATTTATAATAGAAGCTTAAAAGCTGATGTTTGCTGTCAGATCCTCAAAGCTTTCACGCTTTCTGATGAGTTTTGCCTCATCACCTTGAATCATTACTTCTGCCGGTCTCTCTCTTCCAGTGTAGTTGGATGCCATGGAGTATCCATATGCCCCTGCATTATATACAACAACAGGGTCTCCGATTTCAGGCTTTCTGACCGTTCGTTCCTTTCCAAGTATATCTCCGCTTTCACAAACATTCCCGCAGAAATTTGCGGTTATGAATTCACCTTTGCTGTAAGGAAGGGAAATATAATGGAAGGAATCATACATAGAAGGACGTACCAATTGATTCATGCCAATATCTGTTCCAATCCACCAAGTCTCATTCTCATACTTGATGGCAGTTACTGTTCCCAAAAGCATCCCTGCTTCACATGGAATGTATCTGCCCGGCTCAAACTTGAATTCTTTGACTTGTGGATATTCAGAGATAAAGCCTTTAAGAATCGGCTTCAATTCCTCTGCTACACGCTTCATGTTCAGGATCTGTTCCTCCGGCTTGTATGGAACACCAAAGCCGCCGCCTAAATCCACAATTGTGACATCTTTAAAATATTTCTTTACGATGTCAAGCCCCGCTTTGACGCCAGCAATGTAGTCAGGCACTTTGTCGTCAAGAAACAGGCTACCAAGGTGTTGGTGTGTTCCGATAATGCGAAGATTATATGCTTTTGCAACAGAAAAGAGTTCAGCAAGGTTGTCCTCCGAAATGCCAAATTTGGTGGCCTTACCAGATGTTATCACCTTTTTGGAATGTCCGACGCCGATAGTTCCAGGATTGATGCGTACCATGATGTCTGTACCAGGAAATCTCTTTCCCCAAGTTGTAACCTGAGAAATAGAATCCAGGCAAATAAGAAGTCCCTGATCTCTGACTCTCTGCATTTCCTCTACAGAAATGTTATTGCACACATACAGCATCTCGCTTTTTTGAAATCCGCATTGTGTTACAATATACATCTCCAAAGGAGACATGCAGTCCACCTTCAATCCGCTCTCCTTTACTACTTTTAAGATATGCGGATTGCTGTTTGCCTTTGTCGAATAATGCATCGACACTGAAACGTCATCAGGCAAAGCTGCCTTTAGTTCCGTCTCGAGCATTTTGATGCTTTTGCATCTCACTCTCAGGATCCCATCATTATACACATATAATGGGCTCCCATAGGTTTTTAAAAGTTCTCTTTCATCCATTGGTTTTTTCTCCTTCCAAATTACCAAAAGTTTAGTTGCTTCTATCTGGCTTTCTAACCTCCCTTTTCATTATTTACAAATAATTATCCATAAATAATATATTTGTATAAGCAACTTGTTTATATTATACCATATTTTACATAATTACACAACTTTTCTTATTTCAACCTTTCATATAATAAAAGAATAGCTATCTACTAAGATAACTACTCTTTTTTATGTAACCTTAGAAATTAATATATATACTTGGATCTACATCATTTCCTGAACCACTGGCTTTTCTCATTTCAAAGTGTAA
>CANPCK010000035.1 GCA_947572545.1 uncultured Clostridium sp.
CTTTCTACTGCTATTTCTCCTCCTGTTGTTTCAAAGTTTTCATTTACGTTGTATGTATTTTTTGGAGTAGTGTACATGCTTATTCCTGTTATGTAATTTTTAATAGTTATGTCATAATCTAATGTTTTTGTAACATCTCCTATTGTATAACTTGCTGTAACTGTTTTTGTTAATGTGTTATCTGCTCCATATGCTGTATCTAGTGGTGTCATATTTATTGAATTTCCATTTTCTGTGAAAGTTACATTTGATAAACTTACTGTTTCTTGTTTTCCTGATTTATATATAGCTTTAAAGCTTCCATCTCCTGTATCAAATGCTTCTCCATGTTTATATTCTGTCTTAGGGTCTTTTATTTTTTCTATTCTATCTAGTACATCAACTATTGTTAATGGGGATAGTGAAGTACTATACGATTTTCCATTTTTTGTGTATGTAACTTTAAGTGTTTTTGTCATTTCACCATTTGTAAATTGGCTTAAATCTGGTGACATATCAATTGCTGCTCCTGTTGTTTCTGTTACTGCTACATCTGCATTTCCCATTGATATATCTGTTGTATTTCCACTCTTATAGTGAAGTGTTATCATTCCTCCATTTGTTTTAAATGTTTCTCCATATTTATATGTCATTAATGGTTTATATTTTATTGTAATTGCATTTTCTTCATCTATAACATCTTTTATTTTTATTGTTTGATTTGCAACTGCTGGTAACACATCAAATGGGTTATCTGTTGTTTCTAATTTAATTATTAAATTCTCACTATATTCATGGCTAGAGTTAAATAATGATGCTTCTGGGCTTCCATTATATCCTGTTACCATTCCTGGTGTTATATTTTGTGTTGTGTTTCCTGATGTATCTGCATATACTTTTGTATATGTAGCATTTGTAAGTGCTGTTTGTAGTGTTGTTCCATATTCAAATTCTGTATCCTGAAAATTTACTGTAATTCCTGTTATATAATTTATTAATTTTATTTCTACATTATTTGTGATTTCCACATTTCCATATTTTGCTTGGAAACTTTGTGTGTTTAATGTATTTGATGTGAATGTACTTGTGTCTATACTTAGTGAATTTGCTCCTACCTTGAAACTTCCTCCACCATTTGTTGTAACTGTTGCTTCTAGTCCTGTAAAGTCTAACTGATTTGATGTAATTCCATATTTATTTTTTGCTGTTGGTTGTTTTGTTATTGTTACACTTTTAACTACATCATTTACTGTTATTTCTAAATCTGCTGTTTTTCCTTCATAAGTTAGAGTTATTGTTTGCTTTCCTGCTGTAAGTCCTGTTGGATTTCCATCTGTACCTATTACTTCCCATCTATCTGTTTCTGGTATTGCATTAATGCTTGCTGCTAGTGGTGAAGATGTTACATTTGGATTTGGCAACACTATTGGCGCTAGTGTTTTTCCGCTTCTTGTGTGTGGTGTTATCTCTCCTCCTGTTAAGTCAATTGGATCTCCATCATTAAATGTTTTATTTGATGGTTGTTTTGTTATTGTTATCCTTTCAATTGGATCTGTAACATTTAATTCTATTGTTGCTGTTTTAGTATGATAATTAAATGTTAATGTTTTATTATCTACATCTGCTTTTGCTGTACTTGCATTGTTTACAGTTAAATTTCCATTTCCTAATTCTGTTACAATATCAAGTTCTTTATTGACTGTTGTTCCATCTAATTTACTATATGTTGCTTCTAGTTTTCCTCCTGTGAATACTACATTATCATTATGTTCGTAATCCATTTTGTTCAAATCTGTTTTCTTTGTGATATTGTCTAGTGTATAGTATTCAAAATCTACTGTTTTTCCTTCATATGTAAAAGTTACTTTTTTAGTATTTTCACTTGCTGTTGTTGAATTTACTGTTAATGTTCCTGCTGCTATTGCATCTTTTATTACTATATCTTTTGGATTTCCCACATCATAATTTACTGTAATTACTCCATCTGTAAAGTCTAAACTTTCTGTATTATAGTATTTGTTTTTGCTTGGTTCTGTTTTTAATACTATACTATCTACCTTTGGTGCTCCTTGTGTAAATCCTTCAAATTTTAAATAATCTGAACCTTCAACTATTTCTTGCACATTTGCTTGAGCTCCTGAATGAGGGAAATATACTAATTTTAATCCTTTACTATTACTACTATTTCCAACTGGTTTAAACATATCTGTTGTTATATCATTTATTGTTTTTCCTTCTGCTAGTTTAAATACCATTGTTGCTATAACAGTTCCATCTGCTAACTTTTGACTTCCATATCCATCTATTGCAATTTGATGACTTGCTGTGTCAAGTTTAGATGTTGGGGCTGTAGTCTGCCAATTTATTGTTGAGAAGCTGCTCAAATCATTTGCTGCTTCCATAGAATATGTTGTTACTGGTGGTCTTCCTGTTGTAGTTGTTTTTTCATAAGTTGGTGTTAGAACTGAACTATCATATTCTAAATTAATTACTCCTGAGTTTACTGTACTACATCCTTTTATTTTTAGTTGTATTACTACTGACCTTGTTTCATTTTCATCTATACTAGCTACTTGTCCTTTCATATAGTTCCAATAGTAGTAATATGTTGCTGGATCATCTTCTTCTGTATAGACTGTATCTATATATGATTGGTCTGTGCTTGGTTGTAATATTGATAATTCATAATATGGTTCTCCTACTGCTGGTTCTGCTGCTTGAACTTGCTTCATTAATATGCTATATGGTGAAAACATATTTAGTATCATTATCATTACTGTCAGTAATGCGCAAGTTCGCTTTTTTGTAAATATGTATTTTGTATTTTCCATTTCTACTCCTTTCCTTTCTTTATATTTCTTATTTTTAAATAATTGTTCATTAGTAACCCTATGTCTTCTATTTCTACTCTTTGGTCATCATTAAAGTCATATTTCATTTCATAGTCTGCACTTGTATCATCAATTCCATATACATTCATAAGTAATCCGACATCTTCTATTTCTATCTTTCCGTCTTTTGTTATATCTCCTGCTAATAATTCTACATATCCCAAATCTACAATTTCTCCTGCATTTACTTCTATTTCTATATAAATTTGGTCAAGATATCCTGGCTTATCCACCAGTATGTCATATATTCCTGGAGATAATTCTATTTCATATGTTCCATCATCTTCGGTTTCTACTTCTTTTGCATCTAATGTAAGGAGTCTTTTATGTATATCGTCTAGTTCTCCTTCTATAACTGCATTCCAATCAATTATTTCTTTTACTTTATCTTGTGGATATGCTTTTATTGTAGCTTTATATATTCCCTTGCTAGCTGTTGGCGCTGTAAATATTTGTCCTATTACTGTTCCTGTTAATCCATCTGTAAATCTAAATGTTGATTCGTTTTCAAATTTGTCATTTCCATTTATATTTATTTTTATTCCAGTTATTGGTGAGCTACTGCTGTCTTTTACTAAACTAAACCAATTAGGATCAAATTTTTCATTTACCATTTTAAAACTAATTCTTCCTAGTTTTACTTTTTGTCCAGTGTCTACTACTTTTCCTATTCCTTCTCCTTTGTCTACTATATGTTCTGTTGTATTTATTGGTGGATTAAATGTCACTGTTATATCTACAATTCCTATTTGTTCTGATATTTGTGTAAAGTCTAATGCATTTTCAAACTCATTTTCAAATTTAAAGTATTGGTTTGACATACTATCTATATTAGTTATTTCTTCATTTGTTTGCAGTGAGGACAGATTTACTTTTGTTGTGTCATAGGAAAATCTTACATTAAATCCTTTAAATTCTAAGTTATTGCCCCAAAGCTCCATTATTAGTTGTTGCTCTTTTTCTCCTCCTGCTGTTTCTAGCTCTTTTATTTCTACTGCTTTTAATTCTAAGTATTGATTTTCTTCTGGTTCTACTAAATTTGTAGGTCCTTTAGCAAATGAAACACTGTTAACATTTGTTATTATTAGTACAATACATATAACAATTATTGTAAATATTTTGTTAATTTTTTTATTTATTGTTTGTTTCACTTTGCCACTTTCTCCTTTCCTTTTAGCATACATTATTATTATAGGTAAAAAAAAAGAAGTGTCAATCGCACTTCTTTTTTTACTTTTTTTCTTTTCCTTACGGCTTCTCCTTTACATATTACGTTTTTTTGAATTATTAAGATTTTATAACTTTATTGTGACATTTATTACATTTTTAGCCTTTTTTCTACATTTTACCTTTGTTTCCCTTTTTGCCCTAGCCTTTGTTTATTTTTCTATACTTGTGTAAACAAGTAATTTATCCCTCCATTTGCAATAGCTGTTAATCCTAAAATTATAACTCCTGCTGTAAAAACTCCTGCAATTATTGGTGGTACAGCTTTTTTTGGTGGTAAATCCAAAAAGTTTGCAATTAATGATCCTGTCCATGCTCCTGTTCCTGGCAATGGTATTGCTACGAACAAGTAAAGTCCTAATAGAGTAGCTGTTTGAAGCTTTTTACTTTCTGCTATCTTTCTATTCGCTTTTTCTGTTACCCAGTCTATTATTTTCTTGAAAATCTTTATTTTCCCTAGTAAATCGAATATTGGTCTTATAAATTTTACTATAAAGTACACTGGTAAGATATTTCCTACAAAACTTATGATAAATGCTTCTACATATGTAAGATGAAATGTAAATACTGCAACTGGTATTGCTCCCCTTAATTCTATTATTGGTACTATACTAATAGCAAATGTTGCTAAATAGCCTATTATGTTCATATTTTCCTCTCCTTTTTTGAATTCAAAAGATAATCAGCATATTGTGTCGTTATTTTAGATTAGAAAATCCTCAACGTACATCAGTACGCCTCTGGTATTTCTAATCTAAAATGCCTAGCACTATACTGATTCTTTTTTGAATTATAATTTATATTTTATTTGTTCAGACATTTTGCATTATAAGTCTACGCAAGGGATTTCAATATAATTTTGATGGGGATACTTCAACAAAATTATATTAATCCCTGTTGCAGGACATCATCAACACTTCAAGTCTGAACATGATTATCTCTCAAATTTAATTGGGCCTTCACGTAAAATAATAATTTTGTCTTTTTCAACTTTTATAATAGTTGATGCTTTTCCTATTTTTGCTTCTCCTTCATCTATTATTAAGTCAACATTTTGTTTGAATTTTTGTGATAGATTGTTTACATTTGTCAAACTTTCTTCTCCTGACATATTTAAACTTGTTGCGACAATCGGTCTTCCGTAGAATGTTTATGACTTTTAATAAAAATTCATTTTGTGGAATTCTTATTCCTACAGTATTTCTATTTGCTGTCACAATATTTGGTATTTTATCATTTTTTTCAAATATTATTGTTAATGCTCCGTGGTAAATATTTATTTATTATTTCTTTTTCTTTTATAGATATTCCTTTTGTCACATTTTCTATCATTTCTATATTTGATGCTAATACATTACATGGGTTATTAATATTCCTTTTTTTTAATTCATATATCTTTTTTACTGCTTTTTCATTTAAGGCGTCTGCTGCTATTCCATATACAGTATCTGTTGGTATTATTACTATACTACCTCTTTCTATTGCTTCTGCTGTTTCTTTGATTGCTTCATTTTCATTTTCTTTGTTTAATATTATATGCTTCATTTTTTGTAACCTCTTCCATATTTTTGCTGAAACTGCTAAATTTCTATTTAATTACAGTCTCAGTATGCAATTTCCAAAGTAAATTTTATTCTAGTCTTAGATTTATAATTGTTCCCTGTTCTGCACTTGTTCCTTCTCCTATATTTTGACTTACTACTTTTCCATTTCCTGAATATACAAAATTCAAATTTTTATCTGCTAATTCTGCTTTTGCTTCTGATAAAGTTTTTCCAATTAAATTTGGGACTGTAACTGATGTCCTTACTGAATTTTCTTCTGTATATAGTACAACTGTTGCTCCCTCTGTAACTCTTATGTCCGCTGCTGGTACTTGTTCTGTGACAAGTACAGAATTACTTTTTTCTGTATTTTCACTAACTACTTTAAATCCAAGATTTTCTAAATTCTTTTTTGCTTCTGTAAGAGTTTTATTTTTTACATTAGGTACTGATGTTGTTTTTACTGATCTTGTAACAGTTCCTTTTGTATCTGAATTATTAGATGCTATTCCCATATATGGCAATATTTCTGATAGCATATTTGCTACTATTGGTGCTGCAACCATACTTCCATAAACATTTTCTAAATCTGGCTTATATATAGCAACTAATATTACTATTTCTGGATCTTCTACTGGTGCTAATGATACAAATGATACTGTATATCCTTCTTCTGGATTAGTAGGAGATGGTTCTGATGTACCTGTTTTACCTCCAACAGAATAACCAGCAACTGATCCATGTCTTCCTCCTCCATCTGTTACAACATATTCCATCATTTGTCTAATTTTTTTAGTTGTATCTTCTGATATAACTTTTCTTACTTCATTTGTCTTAATTTCAGTTATTATTCCTGTATCTACATTTTTAACTTCTTTTACTATTCTAGGTTGCATTAATCTTCCATCATTTGCAAGTGCTGATACTGCTGTTATTAATTGTAATGGTGTTATATTAAATCTCTGCCCAAATGAAGTTGTTGCAAGTTCTACTGGTCCCACATCTTTTTCAGCATGGAATACACTTCTACTTTCTCCTGTGATTGCAACTCCTGTTTTTTCAAATAGCCCAAATGCTTCAAAGTATTTATATAAAGTCTCTTTTCCTATTTTTTGTCCTAGTTGAATAAATGCACTGTTACATGAATTTGCTAATGCAACTTTTAATGATTGCCTTCCATGTACTGCAGATTGTGCACATTTTATAGTCCTATCTGCTACTTCTATTGCTCCTGTACAATTAAAATCATTCTCGTTATCTGTACCTATAATTCCTTCTTCTACAGCTATTGCAGCTATAATTAATTTAAATGTTGAACCTGGTTCATAAGTTGTTGAGAAATTTCTATCTGCCCACATTTGGTATCTTTTTTCATTTTTTTCTTCTACTGTCAATTCATTCAGTTCTTCTTCTGTCATTGTTGTTATTGTATTTGGAGAGTTTAAATCATAACTTGGATATGTTGCCATAGCCAAAATATCTCCTGTACTAGGTTTCATTGCTATTGCACTTCCAGATATTGCTTTATTATCTTTTACTCCTTGTTCTAAGTATTTTTCTACAATTGACTGAATTGTTACATCTATTGTAAGGTAAATATCACTTCCATTTTCTACTTCTACATATTGTTCAGCATTATCTGAAATTTCGCTTTTATTAACGTCTGTCGTTGTTACAATTTTACCTGATGTTCCTTTAAGTGTCGAATCCCATCTGTTTTCTATACCATATTGTCCTTGTGAGTCTGCACCTGTAAACCCTATTACATGTGCTGCTAAATTATTATATGGATAGTATCTTTTATTGTCTTCATCTATATTTATTCCAGAAGTTATTTTATTATCCTTCATCCACTTTTCTAATTTATCTACTAACTCTTGTCCTACCTTTTTTATTATTGTTTCTACTGATTTCTCACTTTTTACTTTTGATAAAACTTCTTCATAGGGAAGTTCAAATATTTCTGATAATCCTTTTGCAACCTTTTCTTGAAGTTCTAATGTCTCTGCTTCTTTATTTTTGACAATAAATTTTGCTGGATTTATTGTTATTGTATCTACATTTGCACTTACTGCTAATGTTTTTCCATTTGCATCATATATTGCTCCTCTTTTAGGACTTATTATTTTATTTAATGTTTGTTGTCTAGATGCAAGTTCTTTTAGCTCCGGACCATTTATAAATTGTATCCAAGCTATCCTTACTATTAAACATGCAAAAAGCACAATAGTAATAACCATAGCAATTACTATTTTATTGCCTGGTACTGGTTTATCTATCATTTTCTTTTTTCTTTGATTCTTTAGTTTCTTGTTTTTCAATATTTTCACCAAAAATATTTTATATTAAATAGCTATAAAAATCAAGATTTATATAGAAAAAGTTACCTGCGGGACATAAAAAGTAAAAGAATATACTGAATTTGCTAAATTTCAATATATTCTTTTACTTTTATGTTTTAAACTAATTTTTCTTTACTTTTATTGCAATTACTGTCATATCATCTTTTGCATTTCCAAAGTTGTTATCTATTGATTCTTTTAGAAGTATATTTGCTATTTTTTGTACATTATCTGTTTCTATTTCTTCTAGCATATTTTTTATCCATACCTCTTTATTTTCATATTCCATATTAGATTCTAATATACCATCTGTACACATTACAATGATGTCTCCATCACTTAAGTCTTTATCATATACAACCATATCTATGTTTTCAAGTATTCCTGCTGGAAGTGATATAGATTTTAGTACATGTATATCTTTTTTGTTTTTTATAAATGTTGGGCATGCTCCATTTTTCATAAATTCCATGTTTCCTGCATATAAGTCCAGAATTGAAACATCTAGTGTTGCATAACTATCTTCTTTTGTATTTATGTACATACTGCTATTTATAAGTTCCATTGATGTATCTTTATCAAATCCACTAGTTAACATTCTTGTCAGCATCTTTACTGCTATCTGGCTCGATTTTCTAGCTTCTGGGCCACTTCCCATTCCATCACTTAATGCTACTAAATATTTTCCATCATCTAATCTTGTTTGATTACTATAATCTCCTGAAATTGGTGAACCATTCTTCTTGTCTGATGCTATTCCAATTTGTATAGAGAACTTGTCCTTTGACATATATATTTGTTTGCATAAGTTTTGTTCTTCGTCTCTTCCACATACTTCTCTTTGAAGTACTATATCAGTTTTTAATACTTTTGAAATAATTTTTTCTATCTCGTCTGTCTTACATTTGTCTTCTTCTTTGCATGAAGCTATATATGTTTTTATTATGTATCTTCCATTCTTCTCTTTTTTTATGTCTATATCTAATATCTCTATTTCTTTTTGTTTGCACAAAAATGCTATCTCTTTTTTCTCATCTTCTATATCTTTGCTTTTTTCTTTCATAGAACTTGCAACAGATGATATTACTTTTGATACATTCCCTAATTGTTCTGATATAACTTTTTTGTTTTGATTTATCTTTTTCTTCCATAGGCTATTTATTTTTCCTATTTTATATATCTCATTTATATATCTTGCAACTGTTTTTATATCTTCTTCTATTTTCATATTTGTATCAAAGTCTTCAAATCCTAATACATATTCGTTTCTGTCTTCTAATGTTTTCAATATATCTTCTTTTGTTATATTTCCATTTTCTAATAATAAATCATAAATATCTGTTGTAAAGTTTTCTTGATCATTTATTAAATTTTCATAAAGTATGTTGTCTTTTTTATCTTCTAATTTTATTTCTAGTTCTTTTATAAACGATTCTTTTCCACTTTCTATATCATATTCTGCTCTTCCTATTCCTTCTGCTTCTTTGTATGTTCTTGACATTTCATTTATTGTTTCTGAAACTGTATTTAATTTATTTATAGTGTCTGATTTATCTTCTAGTCTATATGCCATTCCTACTGGTAAATATAAGTTTTTATCAAAAAAGTCTTGTATATTTATTTGTACTTTTTTTGGTACAAGTAAAAGCCCAAGTGATGCAACTACTATTTCTTTTAGATATATTATTGATACTGTATTGCCATTTGTTACATATGCAAGTAAGATATTTCCTGCAACAAATCCTAATATTACTCCTACTTTTCCAAATCTACTCAAAAATCCTGCTATCATTCCTGATACTGCAAATGATGCAATAAGTGCTGGTTCCCCATTTCCTATTATTCCAAGGACTGCTCCTATTGTTATTCCTGCTGTTCCTCCAATTAATATGCCTTTTTTCCAACCTAGTACTAGCACTATAAATATACTTAATACTGTTTTTATATCAAATCCTAATATACTAAGCTCTCCAAATGCACATGTTGCAACTGATATTAGCAAACTTGCTCCAACTACTTCTTCTACTGTGAATGCTTTTTTTATATCGAATTCGCTAATTACTATTAATGAATTTGAAAATATTTTATAGAATATGTAAGTAACTACTCCTGTAACTATTGCTAAGAATAAATCATAAAGAAGAAATCCTCTAAATAGCATTTGTACAACTTGTACTACAATTGTAGATATAATTACATATTTCCCCAGTTTTTGTCTTTCACTTTTGTATTCTTCTTCATACCATGGTTTCATTATTAATACCATAGCAATAAATACAAACGAAGTTAATAGAAAGCTAAGTACACCTTGTCCACCAAATCCTATTATGGTCCCTATTATAGTTAAAATATATATTATCCCTGTTGGTACTCCATTTGAAAGTGCTGCTGCAAATATAGCTAGTCCAAATGGGGCCATTCCGTTTATTCCGACTTACCATTGATAGCATAAATGATAATATATATACTAATATATTTTGAATTGTAAATAACTTTTTTAAATTATCTTTTATTTTTTCTTTTTTATCTGTTCTAATTTCTTCTTGTGTAGAAACTTCTTCTTTTTCTACATCTACTATATTTTGAAACATCCTTACCACCTCTTAAACTTTTCGTTTAGTAAAGTATACAAGTTTTTTATTAAAATGTTTGTCACATTTAGTATACTTTTAAAAAAAGTTTTCTACTTTTTGTGATACATGAAAACGTTTTAATTGTGTTTAAAACATTTTTCGATTATTATTCTATAATAATTTGTCACATTTTTCAATATTATTAGGAAATTTGTTGAAGTTTTTATTTTAGAAAATGTTCTAATACAAGTTTCAGTCATAGAAAAAGCACCCTTGCAGGTGCCTTTTAGTTTTTAAATATTTTATAATATTAATATATTCTTATTTCTTTATCATTGAATATGGGCTTGTTTCTGTTCCTGATCCAGTAGTTCCGATACTAACTGAGTCCAAATCGACCTCAACTACAGGACGTGCTGCATTGGTATTGCTACGTATGTCTCCTCTCGAGTAATACAAGTCATAGTGCCACATAGTACCGCTTATCAACATCGAACACTCGAAAACCTGTAAGTCCACTGGCATAAGCGATGCAACGTGAAGCCACCCAGTACGTGCTGTGGTTGTCTGTACCTGAAACACTATTTGCTGTTGGGTTTGTTAATAAAGCATCATATATTATCTGTGTTACATAGTCTGTTATACTATAGTAATAATATGAAGCGTATCCTGTTGAGCTTCCACTTACATTTCCACTACACCAACTACTCTGCTCGCTTCTTTCTAATGTTCCTCCTCCTGATTTACTTGGTTCTTGTTCATATATCTTTGGATAATAGCTATTATTACTTGGTGTTGTCATACTTGCTCCTGATACTCCATAATTATAACTTGGCCACACTGCTTTTCTTTGTTCTGGTGTTGTCATATTTGTTACTTTATCTATATCTTCTTGATTTATGCTTCTTACCTTGATTGCACTTCCATAGCTACTATTTCCAAATGCAGTGCTACATGCATCATTTAATATTTTTACTGCATTATTATATCCCTCTGCTCCTTGTAATGTTATACTTCCTGCTAATGTTTCTGATATTAATAATAGCTTATTTCCTTCTACCCCCCATATTCTCCATTTCATATCGTTATTTGCTGAGAATGTTTGGGCACTTCCTGTTCCTGAATAGGTTCCGTTTACTGTATAGTCACTTCCTGCTGATACATAATTTACATATTTTCCTATATTTTCTGTTGTTGCTAATTCTTCTGGCGTTTTTTCTGGTAGCTCTGGATCTGGTGTTGGTTCTGGATCTGGAGTAGGAACCTCTTCTCCTGTTATTCCCAGTTCCTTAATTGTACTTACTGCACTTTCTATTAGCTTTTCTGTTCCTTCTATTACTTTGTTTTCATTTATTCCTTCTATAGCATATTTTTGTGCTCCGTCTATTGCATAGTCTACTATCTTTGATTTATATACTGCACTTATGCTTACTGCTGATAGTATTACTAGGATTATAATTGTTATGATTAATGCTACTAGAGTAATACCTTTTTCATAAGTATATAATCTAGCCTTTTGTTTGTTTTTCATTTGTTTCCACCTTATCTTATTTTTCTTAATAAGCTTTTGCTTTTATTTAATTTTTATATTACTATTTTATTATATCATTGTCAATATTTTTATCATTATTGGTATTAATCATTTTATCTTTGTTTGTCATTTTTTAAATGAAACTTAACCTTGTTGTTTCTGAAAAATCTCCGATTTTTCCTATTCAATAAAAAAAAGTAGCACTCTTAAATCTGTGCTACCTTAAAAACAGTTCTAAAATATGATCACTTTCAAAATTTCTACTAGCAACCACATTTATCTTTTTTTATTTTATAGCTTTTAGCTAAAGGACAATGATTTGTTTCTGCATTTTTCTTATACAACCATTAGTTATATAACCTAAGTTTACAGAATCTACGGGGCGCACCGCATTGGTATTGTTCCACGTGTTGCCGTTCGAGTCATACAAGTTATATGGGTTCACGTCACCGCTATTCACACGGAACACGTTGAAATTCGCATTGTTACTGTTTAAGTTCACACAGCGCGAAGCGATGATCTCCTCACAATCTTGCCCTATGGTTATTATATATTAGTTTAGTTTATTTAACAAGTAGAAATTATATAGTTCAGGCAACTACTTATGGTTAATCCCTTAAGTAGTTACTTGATTAAATTAATTTTGGTTTGTTTAGAACTGTCACTTTTAATTTTTTCTTATTTTTTTACCATTGAGTATGGGCTTGATGCTGTTCCTGATCCAGTGGTTCCAATGCTAACTTTCGAAAGATCTACTTCGATCATTGGGCGAACTGCATAGGTTTCAGTCCACCCGTCTTCCTGTGAGACATACAAGGCATATGGATTTACGTTGGTGCCGTATACACGGAACAAGCAGAAACTTGCGCTGACGCTGCTAATCCAGACACAGCGTGAAGCAATCCAATATGAATAATTGTACGTTCCAGTAGAACTACCTGCTGTTGGATTTGTTAGTAATGCATCATACATTGTTTGTGTTGCATGACTTGCTATTGCGTAATTGTAAGCTGTATAGTATCCTGAAAAACTTGAACTTGTTGTTCCATCATACCAACTACTTTGTTCACTTCTTCCTAAGTTCGCTGTTGTTCCTGCCTTTGCTGGCTCTTGTCCATAAATCTTTGGCCAATTTGTACTACTTGGTGTTGTTCTTGTTGATACATTGTAGTTTGAATATGCTGCTTTCCTTTGTGCATCTGTTGTCATATTAGTTACTTTATCTATATCTTCTTGGTTTATACTCCTTGCTTTTATCGCCCCACTTCCATATGTACTTGTGTTGCCAAATGCTGTACTACATGCATCATTTAATATTTTTATCCCATTGTTATATCCATTTTCTCCTCCTAATCTTATATTTCCTGCTAATGTTTCTGATATTAATAATAATTTTCCATTTTCTACTCCCCATATTCTCCATTTCATACTATTATTTGCTGAGAATGTTTGATTTAAGCTATACCCTGAGTATGTAGAACTTACTGTATAATTACTTCCTGCTGGTACATAATTTACATATTTTCCTATATTTGCTGTAGAGCCTAGTTCTGTACCTGTCATTCCTTCTGGTTCTGTACATTTTGCTGCTGTTGTACTTGTACAATATGTATAGTATGTGTTTGATCCTGATGTCTTATATAATATTGCATAGGCTGTTGTTGTGCTCGAGTCTCTTAATCCTGCTACACTTGAGTATGTTCTTGTATATGAGTTACTACTTGTCCTAAATCCATATAAACTATATCCTGTTACACTTGAGCTAAAAC